>JAYTOS010000397.1:0-2559 GCA_043747705.1 Bacteroidota bacterium | reverse complement strand
TATTTAAACAATTATAAATTTTTTGATGCAAGCACTAACAAATATGGCCAGGTAAACAGCTGGAGATGGAATTTTGGTGACAGTACTACTTTAGCAGATACGGCAATCAGTAAAGACTCTGCCTGGAAATATCCGGGCCCCACCAGCACACAAATAAGGTTGATCGTTGGCAACAGTAAAGGATGTATTGATACCGTAACACAGGCATTGACTATTCTTGACAGGCCCTCACTCAATTTACCTTTCAGGGATACCCTTATCTGCAGTAACGATAGCCTGCTGTTAAAAGTGAACATCAGCAGCGGATCGGTTTTGTGGACACCTATGAATGGACCAAATAAAACGAGGATAGCAAATACCACCTCTCCCACACCATTAGTTTTCCCAAGAGATACAACCAAATATTATGTATCAGTAAATGATAACGGTTGTGCCAATTCTGATTCGGTAACGGTGAATGTTTTACAATTCATCACCGTAAAAGCAGGAACAGATACCGGTATCTGCCGAACGGATAGTTTTAGGCTGAGGCCGATAAGTGATGCACTCAGTTACCAATGGACCGCTTCAACCGGAGAAAAAGTGCAAGCCATTAAATCTCCTTTGGTAAAACCTTTGGTAAATACCAGATATTATGTGTTAGCCAATCTTGGCAAATGCCAGGCGAAAGATTCTGTTTTGGCAAGAGTAGCACCTTATCCAACGGCAACGGTAGGTTCAGATATGACTATATGCTTTGGAAGCCGTGTTCAGTTAAATGGCGCAGTTACAGGGTCTGTTTTTTCATGGAGCCCAACCAATTCGCTTATCAATGAAAATACACTAAACCCAACTGCAGGTCCCACAAAAACAACTGCCTATATTCTTACCGCAACAGATACTGTCGGTTGCCCAAAACCAAAATCGGATACGATTATAGTAACCGTAATACCGCTGGTAACTGCTTATGCCGGAAAAGATACTATCGTGCTACCTAATCAACCATTACAATTAATAGCCACAGGTGGTATTACTTATACGTGGAGCCCGACAACGGGACTAAACGATCCGAATATTTTCAACCCAATTGCCACACTTAGTGATAATATTGATGCAATTACCTATACCGTCAGGGTTACCGGTCCAAATGGTTGTTTTAGTGAAGACCAGGTTCTTGTTACTGTTTATAAATCAAGTGCTACTATTTTTGTTCCATCGGCCTTTACCCCTAATGGCGATGGGAAAAATGATGCCCTGAAACCCATAACTGTCGGAATTTCCAAACTAAATTATTTCAGTATCTATAATCGCTGGGGACAACTGCTTTTCACCACCACCGAAATAGGCAAAGCCTGGGATGGCAGCTTCAATGGTGTTGCTCAACCCAGCGGAACCTATGTTTACCAGGCAGAGGGTACAGATTTTTTAGGGAACTCTGTTTTCAGAAAAGGTACGGTTGTATTAATCAGATAAACGCTTCATTACATTTCCCCCTGTTTTATTTTTTTTCGCTCTATCCTCGTGCATACAATCCAGTTCGCTTAATTTAGCATCCTTATTACGTTTCTATGACCCATATTATTTTAATTACCGGTGCCACTTCAGGTTTTGGAAAAGCAATTGCGGAAAAATTTGCCGCCGCCAAATGGAACTGCATTATTACCGGCAGAAGGGAAGACAGGCTCAATGCTTTTGCGGAAGAATTAAAAAACAAGTATGGCATACAAACCCTGCCATTGGTATTTGATGTACAGGACAGGACGCAGGTTTTTTCCGCCCTCGAAAATTTACCTGCCGAATGGCATGGGATTGATATTCTTGTGAATAATGCAGGGCTTGCCCTCGGGAGAGATAGTTTTGAAAATGCCAATCTGGATGACTGGGATACCATGATGGATACCAACGTAAAGGGTATGATGTATGTAACAAAAGCCGTTTTACCTTATATGACCGGCAGGAAAAAAGGTCATATTATCAATATGGGATCGGTAGCCGGTAAAGAAGTGTATAAAGACGGGAACGGTTATTGCGCGAGTAAATATGCGGTAGACGCATTAAGCAAATCCATGCGTATTGACCTTTTACAACACCGCATTAAAGTTACCGCCATACATCCCGGCGCAGCCGAAACAGAATTTGCTATCGTACGTTTTAAAGGCGACGCATCCAAGGCAAAACAGGTGTACGATGGTTATACCCCTTTGCATGCAGAAGATATTGCAGACATTGCTTTTTATTGTGCCAACTTACCGGAACATGTTTGTATCAATGATCTCGTAGTAACCTGCACTGCCCAGGCCGATGCTATTTATTTTTATAAATAGTCGGAGTAAAAGAATAGTCTGTAGTTAACTGTTAATGCCCAACTCTTTCAAAGCAGTTCTGTAATCATTCCATATTTCAGTAACCACATCTGCTGCGGGTTTCATTTCTTTTATTAACGCGCTTACCTGGCCAATTTCCAGTTCACCTTCTAACAGGTCTCCTTCAAACATGCCTTTTTTGGCGCGGGAACGGCCAAGTATTTTTTTCATCTCATCTTCATCAGCACCACGTAATTCAGCGGCACGCACTTCATCA
>JAYTOS010000396.1:0-13045 GCA_043747705.1 Bacteroidota bacterium | reverse complement strand
CCCACATCGCCACTGAAGGAGATATGGGTTGTTTTACCTTTTTCAAAAATCCGAAGATGCACGGCTGCACTTCCAATAATATGCCCGGCATCAGTAAAGAGCACTTCTACCCCTTCTGCTATTTTTTTCCACTCACCATAATTCACTGTTTGAAAAAGGTCCATTGCTTTGGCAGCATCTTCAAGATCATACAAAGGTTCATACGGAGGAAGTCCCTGCCTTGCACGTTTTTTATTAATGAAACGGGTATCATCCCTTTGTATGGCTGCCGAGTCTTCCAGCAAAATACCACCCAGTTCTTTTGTTGCAGGCGTAGAGAATATGATTCCCTTAAAGCCCTCTTTCACCAATTTTGGAATCAATCCGCAATGATCAATATGTGCATGTGATAAAACAAGGTAATCAACCGTTGCCGCATCAAAGCCAAATTCACTGTTCAATGCCTCGGTTTCCCTACCCATACCCTGGAAAAGACCGCAATCTAAAAGAATGTGTTTGCCATTTTCCAAAGTAATCAGGTGTTTAGACCCCGTTACTGTTCTGGCCGCTCCGTGAAATGCTATTTTCATATTCTGCTCCGTCTCCTGAAAGGGAACTTTATGTGCCCTTCTTTCGAGTTCATTTTAAAACCTGTGAGAAATTATTATTAATTCATTACTTCTTAATCCCTTTCAGGGTTAGGATTTTTTTGCTTTAAAACTCCATGTGATCCAGAATTCTGAAACAATTTCACCTGCCATATTAGTACCTGTTGATTGGCAGGTGACGATTTTACTTTCGCCCGTGGCGATGGCTGATTCAACAGTTTCACGTATTGCATTTCCATCCATACAGGTAAAAGAAACTGTATCAACTGCTTTCTTTATAAATTTTGCTTCTAACCCAACAACCAGCATACTTACTGCAGGATTGCGCTGGTGCACCTGTCCGGAAGCCAGCAGGCCCGTACTCATTTCTGCCGCCATGGATTGAATGGCAAAGTACATGGATCGAAAAGGGTTTTGGTTAAACCATGTGTACTTTACGGTAACAACCGAATGCAGTTCATCGAATACTTTTATACGCAACCCGGCAAACAATGCCGAAGGAAGGCATTTCAACATAAAGAAGCGGAACTTGAATGGGTTGTTTATCTGCTGCCTAAAATACTGAAAATCGGGGTTCATAAAAACGAATACATTTTGTTCTCTTATCAAATATTTGATAAGAGAAAAGTACCTGCTGTTTATAGATACCGGAAAGCGCAGATACTTTGTCACACTAAATGTAACAAGTACTTATTGGTACAGGAAATTTAAAATGAGATATAAAGATGTTTACAACAACAATGCCGCCAATGCATAATCGGCAAACAAGATCAAAATACAGCTTACCACTACCGCACTGGTACTGGCCCGGCCGATTTCTAAGGAGCCCCCTTTTACATTATAGCCAAAATAGGCAGGTATACTACTGAGTATAAAAGCAAACGTGTACGATTTGTACATGGCAAAATTAATATTGTAAATGTTCAGGTTCTGCCGCAGACCAATATCAAAAATATCTGTAGCCAGTATGCCCGACAAAGCACCTGCTGTTCGTCCGCCCCAGATACCCAGGATAGCAGAGATAACAATCAGGCAGGGAATTACAACAAGGGACCCCAGTATTTTAGGCATGATCAAATAGCTTTTGGTATTGATACCCATAATCTCCAAAGCATCAATCTGTTCACTAATGCGCATATTACCCAGTTCACTCGCGATTTTACTGCCAACTACACCCGCCAATACAATACTTACAACTGTAGGCGATAATTCCAATATCATACTATCCCTCACGATCTGTGCAATGGTTGAGGGTGCTACCAATGGGCTAACCAACTGGTACGCAGTCTGCACCGTAGTTACTGCGCCGAGGAATAAGGAAATAATAACAACAATCGGCAACGCACCAATACCGATTTCCACACATTGATGCATGAATTCTTTCCAGTACATACGCCAGTTCTCGGGCTTGGTAAACATCCCTTTAAGCATTAGTAAGTATGATCCGAAATGAGTGAAAAAAGACATGGGTATTGTTTTTGCTTACAAACTGTTGTTGGTCAGGCGACCAACAACAGCGAAGTAATTATTAATTATGACTGTTGTTTATTTCTTCCGTTTCTTAAGCCTTTTCCACCAGGTACTTTTCTGTATCGCTTCTTCTGTATTCATCCGGCATTTCAATTGGGCATCTACTACGGCTACCAATGCCATATTGATAATACTTCTTACCGTACTTCCCAACTGCAACACATGAACCGGTTTTTTCAATCCAAGTAATATCGGCCCTATGGCGTCTGCACCCCCTACTTCTTTCAGCAGGTTGTAAGTTACGTTGCCGGAGGTTAAATTAGGGAACATTAATACATTCACTTCTTCATTAACCAACTCACTGAATGGATAATTATCGCGTAATATTTCTTTATTAAATGCCATACTGCCCTGCATCTCCCCATCAACAATTAATGATGGGTTACGTTGTTTTAATATTTTAGTAGCTTCTGCCACCAACCTCGCTTCGGGGGAATCGCTGCTACCAAAATTACTGTAACTCAACATCGCTATTCTGGGTGTAAGATTAAAATTGCGCACCTCTTTGGCCACCATCATCGTTATATCGGCGAGTTCTTCGGCAGTAGGATTGAAATTTACGGTTGTATCCGCCAGGAACAAAGGCCCTTTCTTCGTAAGTAATAAATACATGCCGGCAATCTTTTTCACACCTTCTTCTGTGCCAATAATTTGCAATGCCGGGCGAATGGCTTCTGCATAGTTTTTAGTAAGCCCCGATAGCATCGCATCCGCATCACCTGTCTCCACCATCATACAACCAAAATGGTTGCGGTCTTTCATAATCTTCAGGCTCTCATAATGATTAAAGCCTTTACGATGGCGTTTCTTAAAAAACAATTCGCCATAAAACTCACGTTTCGATTCCATCTCATCGCTTCTGGGATCAATGATGGGGATATCTGCGAGGTCAATATTGTTTTCCTCGGCAATGCGGTTTATTTTAATAGGGTCACCTAATAAAATAGGATAAGCAATCCCATCATCATACACAATGCTGGCGGCTTTTAATATTTTCAGGTTATCGGCTTCGGCAAATACCAATCGTTTCGGGTCCCTTCTCGCTTTATTGCCAATTACACGAACCAGCTGGTTATCTAATCCAAGGCGCTTATTCAGTTCTAGTGAATAAGCATCCCAGTTAGTGATCGTTTTTTGTGCCACTCCACTTTCAACAGCGGCTTTTGCAACAGCAGGCGCAACCGTTGACAGTAAGCGCGGGTCCAAAGGTTTGGGAATAATGTATTCCGGGCCAAAACTCATGCTAGTCTGGTTATAAGCCATGTTCACAATATCCGGCACCGGCGATTTGGCAAGATTGGCCAAAGCCTTTACGGCAGCCAGCTTCATCGCTTCATTAATCTGTTTGGCACGGATATCGAGTGCCCCCCGGAAAATATAAGGAAAGCCCAATACATTATTTACCTGGTTAGGATAATCAGACCTGCCTGTTGCCATGATGATATCTTTACGCACAGCAATCGCGTCTTCATAACTTATTTCAGGGTCAGGATTGGCCATCGCAAAAACGATTGGGTTCTTCGCCATACTTTTTACCATATCCTGTGTAACTACATTGCCTACACTCAATCCTAAAAACACATCCGCATCCTTCATGGCTTTATCTAAGGTCCAGTCGCTTTTCTTTACAGCGAACTTTGCCCTTATCTCACCCAGGTCTTTTCTGCCTGTATGCAATACACCCTCTTTATCAAAAAGGATAAAATTTTCATACTTTGCCCCCAATGCCACATATAATTGAACACAGGCCATTGCAGCGGCACCCGCTCCATTGATTACAAAACATACTTTCTCTATCTTTTTCTTTTGCAGCTCTAAAGCATTCAACAAAGCGGCACTGCTAATAATGGCCGTTCCATGCTGGTCATCATGCATCACGGGGATGTTCATCTGCTTTTTCAGCTCCTGCTCTATGTAAAAACATTCAGGTGCTTTAATATCTTCCAGGTTGATCCCGCCAAAAGTTGGCTCAAGCGATTTTACAATCTGTACAAATTTCTCAGGATCCTTCTCATTAATTTCAATATCAAACACATCTATGTCTGCAAATATTTTGAACAATACACCCTTTCCTTCCATTACAGGCTTGCTGGCTTCCGGACCAATATCGCCAAGGCCCAATACAGCCGTACCATTTGTAATCACTGCTACCAGGTTGCCCTTGGCGGTATATTTGTAAACATCTTCTACATTTTTAAAAATTTCTTTGCAGGGCTCTGCTACACCCGGACTGTATGCCAGTGAAAGATCACGCTGTGTTTTGGCTTCTTTGGTAGGAACGACTTCTATTTTACCCGGCCTGCCGCTGGAATGATACTCCAGTGCCTGCTCTTTCCGTAAATCACTCTGTTTAGACATAGATCTATTTTAGGTTACCGGCAACACAACTTAAATGAGCTATGGTTGTGTCACTCCCTTCAAGGCCTTGTCCGCTTATGGGCTTTGGCCTAAAGTTCAGGGGCTGCAAAAATACAATTTATTAAAATGATACCAGAATGGCAATTTTGAGAGGATTTGTGGCACCGCGTCTTTTCATCCATTATTTCTTGAATCCAATCCGTGCGCGCTCGGTCCATTTTTGTTGGGTGGCTTTTTCATCTAACAGGTTTTCAATAGCATTATAAATCTGGCTGAGTTGTTCATTGTGATTTGAAACAGATTGCTTTATATCAACTATTTGCTCTGCAAGGTCATTATACTGGAGAACGAACTGCCTGATGGCTACAAAGGCACGCATTATGGCAATATGCATGTCTATTGCCCTATCTGAATGGAGTACACTGCTCAGCATTGAAATGCCTTGTTCCGTAAAGGCAAAAGGAAGATATTTAGTGAATGTACCTCTCCCTTTTTTCTCTAAGGACGCAATTTGCGTCCTTAGAGAATGGTATTCCGCTGGCGTAAGTTCGTACATGAAATCAGGTGGAAATCGTTGCATATTCCTACGCACCGCTTCTTTTAAGCGTTTATTTTCAACCATATATAAGATAGCAAGGTCAAAATCCAGCATAACTTTATGACCCCTTATATGGTATATTTTTTCCTGGATAAGCTGTAGTTCCAAATGACACTTTTTTAAGTGTATTAAAACTAACGAGCATCAGACATACTAAAACAGGTATTAATACCCAAATTGTTACGTTTTTATACTTGCGTAGATGCCCCCAACCAGGCCATTATCCCCATCCCCGTCTCTATCGCCCTTTCATCAATATTAAACTGTGGGGTATGCACATTGTGAATGATGCCCATTTCCTTGTTGCGAACCCCGAGCCTGTAAAAGCAACCGGGAATTACCTGTGTATAATATCCAAAATCTTCCGCCCCCATTCTCATTTCGGTTTCTGATATATTGTCTTTACCCATGTATTCATCTGCCCGCTTCCAGGCTGCCTCTGTTAACACAGGGTCATTATCAACGGTGGGATAACCAATATCAATGTGCAGGTCAATTTCTGCACCCATGGCTTCTACCAAACCGACTGCCTGCTTACGGATAATCTCATGTGCTTTATATCTCCATGTTTCATCCATCGCTCTGAAAGTACCCATCAGTTTTACTTCGCTTGGAATGACGTTAGTGGTATGCCCGCCCTGTATAGAACAGATAGACAAGACCGATGGCGAAGTAGGGTTATTATTCCGCGATATGATTTGTTGCAAACTCACAATCAAATGCGAGGCAATCAATACGGTATCGGCGGTTAAATGCGGTGCAGCAGCATGGCCACCTTTGCTTTTGATGGTGATATAAATTTCATCGGCACTGGCCATCACCCTGCCTTTTCTAAAACTTAGTTTACCAAGATCAAGTCCGGGGTGAACATGCAGCCCGATAATACCTGTTGGCCTCGGATTCTCCAGCACACCATCCCTGATCATATAACTGGCACCACCCGGGTTTCTTTCTTCTCCGGGTTGAAATAATAATTTTATTGTTCCTTCCCAATCGTTTTTTAATTCATGTAAAATTTTGGCGGCCCCTAATAAAATAGTTGTGTGTACATCATGACCGCAGGCATGCATCACGCCTGCATTTTTCGATTTATAGTTAACTTCATTTTCTTCCTGAATGGGCAATGCATCCATATCTGCCCGTAATGCTATCACGCGGCTCTCAGGATTTTTCCCTTTAATGATGCCTAACACACCTGTACTGGCTTTTATTTCGAAGGGGATACCAAAAGAAGCCAGCCTGGATTGCACGAATTTACTCGTCTCAAATTCCTGATAACTCAGCTCCGGGTGCATATGCAGATGGTGACGAACTTCTATAAATTCATCTGCATACTGCCGCGCCAGGTTTTTTATTTTTTGCTCTAACATATTTGCTTGTTATTGAATGGGCGGTTCTTCTTCGGCAGGCGTATAATCAATAGCATCTTCAACAATGTAAACACCTTTGGGAAAAAGAAAAGTCAATTGTTTCCTGAATTTTTCTGCTTCGTCCTGCTTCAGAAAATTACCGATCCGTACTTTAAAATTAGGCGACTGGAACATCACATACGCTTTCTGATCGGGGAAATTGATTAATAAAACCGCTTTTGCATTAAAAGCCTCTTCTCTTTTACCTGTACTTAATACCTGGATACGATACCCTTTGTATTGACCTCCGCTGGTCATCATCGCCATTCGTTTATTGCTTTGCGCCTGCTTCACGATTAATATGTCCAGCCTGGCATCTTTATGCACAATAATTGAATCATTTGCAGTAGCTATACAGGCACTGCATATAAATAAAACCAGTCCATATATTTTTATCAGCCACATCATAATTCTAAATTATATAGTAAGATAACAAAAGGAAAAGAAATATTGGATTCCGATTGACTGATTAATTCAATATTCTTTATTCAAAATTCGATACTAACCCGGTTAAAAAGAACCTCACTCATACCCTTCCCCCCTGCGCAGCTCCCTGCACAATAGCTACGCTGGCACTGCAACCCAAACGTGTGGCACCGGCATCTATCAATTGTTTGGCAAATGCATAATCCCGAATGCCACCTGAAGCTTTTATCTGGACATTATCCGGCAAATGCAGGCGGAAAAGTTTTACCGCTTCCACAGTAGCCCCTTTCTCGGCATAACCCGTTGATGTTTTTAAATAATCAATCCCAGCCAACCCATAAATTTCACAGCATTTTATAATCTCTTCATCCGTAAGTATGCCGCTCTCGATAATAATCTTTATTACTTTATTCCTGCTCCGGATAATCGGCATAATATGATTGATCTCATTGGCCAGGTACACCCAATCATTATTCTTGATGGCTGAAATATTAATCACTACGTCCAACTCATCTGCCCCATCCACCATGGCCAATAAAATTTCTGCGATCTTGGCTTCTACAGCAGAATAACCAAATGGGAAGCCGACTACGGTGGCCACTTTTACCGGTGAACCTTCTGTTAGCAATTTTGCCTTCTTCACAAAATTCGGTGGCACACATACAGCAGCGAATTGGTATTGTTTTGCCTCGCTGCACAACTTCTCAATATCAGCAATAAGCGTAGTTGGTTTTAAAACCGTATGATCAATATATTTTGAAATATTCATATTATTCGTATTTCATTTGTGCTACAACACATGCGATATTGGATTTAAACTACACTTAAAAATATCACCACAGCTATACGTAAAAAATCTGTGCCACAAAAAAACCCTCGGCGGTAAGAGGGTTTTTAGTTATCGTTAAGCGTCTTTTCCGTGACAAGCTTTATACTTCTTCCCGCTTCCGCAAGGACAAGGATCATTCCTGCCAATCTTTGGTCCAACATGGATGGGTTGCTGTTTTACGGGTGTAGGGTCATAATAATCATTCTCCGTTGGTGGTGCATCCACAGCTTCTTTGTTGGCACTCATACGGCTCATATCTGTTTTTTGCTGGCGGCCTTCTTTCAGTTCATCGCCATCATTCAACGGAATGCCGGCATGACAAAGGAATTGAACAATATCCCTGTTCACTTCACCATCCATTTTCTTAAACAGTTCAAATGCTTCCATTTTATAAATTACTAATGGATCTTTTTGTTCGTAAGTAGCGGTTTGCACGCTTTGTTTCAGGTCGTCCATAGAACGCAAATGTTCTTTCCAGGCATCATCTATAAAACCAAGTGTTACCGTTCTCTCCAGTGAGTTCACCAGTTCAGCACCTTTTGTATCCAATGTTTTATTCATGTTGGCTAATGTCTGCATACCACGCCGGCCATCAGAAAAAGGAACAATCACATTTTCAATATGCGAACCCTGTTGCTGGCGTATATTTTTAAACACAGGAATGGACTGTACCATCAGGTCCAGTTTTTTACGTTCATAATTGGCTGCAGCTTCGCTGTATAATTTCTCTGCCAGGTCTACTTCAGATAATTTATTTAACTCTTCGGCAGCAATACCGGAATCAATCCCAAAATTTACGATGGCTGCCAGACGGAAACCTTCATGGTCATTCTGTTCTTTGAAAGAACTTACCAATCCTTCCGCTACTGAATACAATGCGTTATCTAAATCCAATGCCAAACGTTCACCAAACAATGCATGGTTACGTTTGCTGTAAATAACCGTACGTTGTTTATTCATCACATCATCATATTCCAACAAACGTTTACGGATACCAAAGTTGTTTTCTTCTACTTTTTTCTGCGCGCGCTCAATGGATTTGGTGATCATACTATGTTGTATCACTTCCCCTTCTTTATATCCTGCAAAATCCATCACTTTAGCAATACGCTCACTGCCAAACATACGCATCAGGTCGTCTTCCAGTGACACAAAGAATAAGGATGATCCGGGATCACCCTGGCGACCGGCACGGCCACGCAGCTGCCTGTCTACACGGCGTGACTCATGTCTTTCTGTACCCAGAATAGCTAACCCACCCGCTTCTTTTACGCCTGGCCCGAGTTTAATATCGGTACCACGACCAGCCATATTGGTTGCAATGGTTACCGCACCGGCCAAACCGGCTTCTGCCACAATCTGTGCTTCACGGGCATGTTGTTTTGCGTTCAAAACATTGTGCTGAATCTGTTTCTGGCGAAGCATACGGCTGAGCAATTCACTCACTTCTACAGAAGTGGTACCTACCAGAACGGGGCGACCCGCTTCAACCAGTTTAGCGATCTCATCTATTACTGCACCAAATTTTTCACGCTTTGTTTTAAATACCAGATCCTGGTCGTCTTTACGAATGGCCTGCACATTGGTTGGGATGGCAACCACATCTAATTTGTAGATGTCCCATAACTCTGCCGCTTCTGTTTCTGCAGTACCCGTCATACCCGCTAATTTGTGGTACATACGGAAATAATTCTGCAGGGTAACGGTTGCATAGGTTTGTGTAGCTGCTTCGATCTTTACATTTTCTTTTGCTTCAATGGCCTGGTGTAAACCGTCTGAATAACGGCGGCCATCCAGGATGCGGCCCGTTTGCTCATCCACAATTTTCACGCCGCCATCCATCACTACGTATTCAACATCTTTATCAAATAAAGTATAGGCTTTTAATAATTGCTGTACGGTATGAATTCGATCCGCCTTAACAGAATATTCATTGATGATGCCTTCTTTCTTATGAAGTTTTTCATCGGCTGATAAAGATCCATCGCTATCGGTGGCCGCGAGGGATAAACTGATATCGGGCAATACAAAGAAATTAGGATCCTCCCCTGAACCGGTGATCAGTTGTATCCCTTTATCGGTTAACTCAACTGAATTATTTTTTTCATCAATATAGAAATACAGTTCTTCATCCGCTTTCGGCATTTCGCGCGATTGATCGGCGAGATAATGGTTCTCAGCTTTCTGTAATTTAACACGCATACCCGGCTCACTCAAATATTTAATCAGGGCCGTATTCTTTGGTAAACCACGATGGGCCCGGAACAAGGCGAGGCCACCCTCTTTCGGGTCATCGTTTCCTTCACCTATTTTTTTCTTGGCTTCATTCAGAAATAGATTTGTGGCCCTTTTTTGTGCATCCACTAATTTTTCAATCCTAGGTTTCAGTTCAAAAAACTGTTGTTCACCGGTTACATGACCAATGGGGCCTGAGATGATCAATGGTGTTCTTGCATCATCTATCAATACAGAATCCACCTCATCTACCATAGCAAAATGGTGTTTACGTTGCACCATTTCTTCCGGTGTATGTACCATGTTATCCCGCAGGTAATCAAAACCAAATTCGTTATTGGTACCATAGGTGATATCAGCTAAATAGGCATTACGTCGTGCTTCGCTGTTCGGTTCGTGTTTATCAATACAATCCACCCGTAAACCCAGCCATTCAAAAATGGTTCCGTTCCATTCACTATCGCGTCGGGCCAGGTAATCATTCACGGTTACAATGTGAACCCCTTCTCCTGCCAATGCATTGAGATACGCTGGTAAGGTTGATACCAATGTTTTACCCTCACCTGTTGCCATTTCTGCAATCTTACCATTGTGTAATACGCTGCCACCAATCAACTGAACATCATAATGCACCATGTTCCAGGTAACTAATCCGCCACCTGCTGTCCAGCTATTTTTATACGTTACTTTATCTCCTGAGATGGTTATATAGTCTTTCTTAACGCTCAGGTCTCTATCCAACTGCGTAGCCGTGGCAATGATCTCGGTACTTTCTTTAAAGCGGCGTGCGGTTTCCTTCACCGCGGCAAAAGCTTCGGGTTGGATCTCGGCCAAAGCCTCTTCAATTTTCTTATCACGGTCTTTTTTCAGCTTATCTACTTCCTGGTAAATAAGGTCTCGGCCATGGATATCACTGCTCAGCAGATTTTCGGCTGCCTGGTTTTTACTGTCAATTTCCGCATCAATAGCAGTGAGATGGGCCTTGATCCTTTGACGAAACTCAACTGTTTTACTACGCAACTCATCATTGGTTAAACTTTGGTATTGCCCAAAAAACTGGTTGGCTTTCTCAACGATGGGCATCAGCTGCTGCACATCTTTCTCACTTTTACTACCTCCGAATAATTTTGAAATAAACTTCAACATATAGCTTTGTCTGGTGTTATAATTTAATTTTAACAGTCAAAAAGGGTGCGAAAAAAATTACAAGCCAATTTGACACCTCCTGAAGAAGGCCGCCAAAGGTAAAGAATTTGAACTGAGCCCAAACGTGTATTCATAATCATATCATCTTTATCAATTACTTAACGAAAACTATGTATACCAAAAGATTCATTATCCCCGTATTGCTGTTTTTTACACTAAACGCTGCGGCACAGCAGAATATACAGGACTCGATTGCCTTTGAAAGAATAAAACTTTCTAAAAATAATATGTTCGTACTGGGCGCATGGGCAGGGGCCAATATCATACAGGGGTCTATTTCAGCGGGGAACGCCACCGGAAGTGATCATTATTTTCACCAGATGAATGCCTATTGGAATGTGGCAAATCTTGCTCTTGCCGGTTTGGGCCTCTGGTCTGCAAAAAAACAGTTAACCAAACACTATACCCTTGCAGAAAATATTACTGAACAGCATAAGATCGAAAAGATCCTTCTCCTCAACACAGGCCTGGATGTTGCTTATATGGTAACTGGCTTATACCTTAAGGAAAGAGGTAACCGGCTTAACCATGAACAACCCGTTGGCTATGGCAACAGCCTGCTTTTGCAAGGTGGTTTTTTATTGGTTTTTGATATCATCCAATACGTCAATCATCGGCGCAATGGCAAATTTCTGGAACAGAATATGGGCAATTTCCAGTTGGGTCCTACCTTAAACGGTGTAGGTCTTACTTACCAGCTCCGATAAGTTTACTTTTTCTTTGATTTCGGCCATATGCATCCAATAGCATGGATTTATCCACTCCCGGAGTATTTTTGGTTGAAAGGATGGAATTTCAGGGTGATTCTGCTACTTTTGCAGCCTTAAAAGAAGGGCCGAGGATCAGGAAAACAAGAAACAAGGGTTAAGAAACAAGGCTCAAGAAACAAGGTTTTAGGTTTTACTTTACCTTTAATTTGTGCCTTGTATCTTGTGGCTTGTGCCTTGTATCTTCAACTTTGAAATTTATTAAAAAATGGCAGGACAGTTAAAAGAGGTACGTAACCGGATCAAAAGTGTACAAAGTACCCAGCAGATTACCAAGGCAATGAAAATGGTGAGTGCGGCCAAATTACGTCGTGCGCAGGATTCAATCACTCAAATGAGGCCATACGCCCAGAAATTGCAGGAAATGCTGAGCAATATCGTGAGCAGTATTGAAGGGGGCATGAGCCTGAAATTGGCAGAAGAAAGACATGTAGAAAAAGTGTTGTTAATCGTGATTACCAGCGACAGGGGTTTATGTGGCGGTTACAATGCCAATATCATCAAATTAGCCAAAAGCACCATCGCCGAAAAATATCCTGCCCAGTTACAAAAAGGCAAAGTAACCATTTGGAACATTGGCAAAAAAGGATGGGAAGGTTTAACCAAAGCAGGCTATGCTACCGATGCCACTTTTAAAGATATTTACCTGAACCTGAAATTCGAAACCGTTCAGGCCGCCGCACAGGCAGCCATGAAAGCTTTTGAAAATAAAGAGTTCGACGCAGTTGAATTGATTTACAGTGAATTTAAAAATGCGGCAACACAACGTTTTGCCGCCGAACAGTTTTTACCTATTCCCAAAGTGCCAAAGAAAGCAGGTGGCAAAAAATCGGATTTCATATTCGAACCTGCCAAAGAAGAGTTGATTGCTGAACTGATGCCGAAAATCCTGAATACACAGTTATACAAAGCCGTATTAGATGGAAATGCCAGCGAACATGGTGCACGTATGACAGCAATGGATAAAGCAAGTGAAAACGCCAACGAATTATTAAAATCCCTTAAGATCAGTTACAACCGCGCTAGACAGGCGGCCATTACAACTGAATTAACGGAGATTGTAAGTGGTGCGGCAGCTTTACAGGGATAATTCAATTTGA
>JAYTOS010000395.1:0-3397 GCA_043747705.1 Bacteroidota bacterium | reverse complement strand
GCTTACTTAATAAACCTGATAGTGAAGAAGCAGAAATGGTGGAAGGGCCTTCATTTAACTGAAAGTCCATCATTTCTTCAAGGGCCGTTTTTGGTGTATGCACTTCCTCTACCAGGGTAACTACTTTTACTTCCTGGGTAATTTCTGTACTCAGTTCAAATTGTAAAATCATGGATTCTTTTTCTACATCCACTTCTTCCACTTTCTGAACAGGGGTTACCGTATGCGTATGCCTTCCAAAAATACTAAGCATTTCTTCTAGTGGCAATACTTCCTGCAAGCTAGGTGCCATGGGGTCTTTCTCTTCAACAGGTGCCACAACTATTTCCTGAACAACCGGCGGTGCCGTCGCTTTAGGTTCTTCGGTTTCCATACCCAGCATCATTACGATCTTCTCTGGCTGCGGTGCTACTTTCTTTACTGCTACTGGTTTCGCAAACGGGTCTTTGTGTTCAAAGCCGGTAGCAATTAATGTAATGCCAATTTTCTTATCAAGGGCACTGTCGTAGCCCATACCTACAATAACATCTGTATCCTGTCCCGCCTGCATGCGCAGGTAGTTATTTATGGTTTCCATTTCATCCATGGTACACTCAAAATCACCTTCGGCACTGTTTATATTAATAAGTATCCATTTGGCACCTTTAATATCATTATCGTTCAGTAATGGTGAAGCCAATGCTTCTTCAATGGCACGTTGTGCCCTGTCTTCTCCTTCTACTTCCGCTTTACCCAGAATGGCCACACCACCATTTTTCATGACGGTGCATACATCGGCAAAATCCACAATAATATGTCCGCGGCTATTAATGATATCAGTAATACATTTAGCAGCGGTAGCCAATACGTTATCGGCTTTGCCAAATGCTTCCTTCATTTTTAAATTGCCATACTGCATCCGTAATTTATCGTTGCTGATGACCAGTAACGTATCAACAAACGGCTTTAGCTGCATGATGCCTTCTTCTGCCTGCTGGTGACGGCGCGGGCCCTCGAAACCAAATGGTGTGGTAACAATACCTACCGTTAAAATACCCAAATCCTTACAGATCTGTGCAATAATAGGTGCCCCACCGGTTCCGGTTCCTCCGCCCATGCCTACAGTAATAAAGGCCATTTTAGTATTGACTTCTAAAATGCGTTTTATTTCTTCGAGTGATTCTTCAGTTGCTTTTTTACCTACCTGTGGGTCGGCACCGGCACCCAGGCCTTGTGTAAGGTGTGGCCCGAGTTGTATTTTATTGGGAATATTGCTTTGCTCTATCGCTTTGGCATCGGTGTTACAGATAATGAAATCAACACCTTCGATATTCTGTTCAAACATGAAGTTAACGGCATTACTTCCTCCACCTCCAACACCCAATACTTTGATGATGGAAGATTTTTGTTTGGGAAGATCGAAATGAATCATGGCGTACTTTTTTGGGTTAGTGATAAACGGGAGTCTAACAGGATGATTTATATACAAACGGCAATAAGCGCACATTTATTTTATCACCTGGTCTTCTTCTTCTTTAAACAGGTCTATAAGGTTGTTCTTGAACTTGTCCCAGAACTTCTGTTTCCTTATCGAAACATCAACGGATGCAGCGGCTGCGGTAACATTTTCCTTATGTAATTCCGTATTCTGCACGAGGGTTCTGGGCACTTCTACTTTCTTGAACTTCTCGGTAAACTCTTTGTACTTATGGTCGTAATCGCTGTACCCTTTTAAGATGAGTCCGATACAGGTTGAATACATCGGCTTCTTCAACTCATCAATATGGTTTGGGGCAAGGTGCTCATTAGGCAAACCGATACGGGCATTCAAACCCGTGGTATACTCCGTTAACTGGATCAAATGTTTTAACTGTGAACCGCCACCTGTTAAAATGATACCGCCATTCAGCGCACGGCTGTCGAGCCCTACCTGCTTTAAATGATACGTAACAAAATCCAATATCTCACTCATCCTTGCCTGTATAATAGCTGCCAGGTTTTTAACACTGATCTCTTTAGCAGGCATTCCTTTTAAACCGGGGATAGTGATATACGCATTGGTTTTAGCCTCATCGGACAATGCACTGCCGAACTGAACTTTCATGGCTTCTGCCTGGCTTTTCAATACACCCAATCCCATACGGATATCGTTGGTAATATTCTCTCCACCAAAAGGAATGACAGCCGTATGTTTCAGTATACCTTCATAAAAAACGGCAAGATCACTTGTGCCCCCACCAATATCAAGTATGGCCACACCTGCTTCCATATCAATATCACTCATTACAGCACTGGCCGATGCCAATGGCTGCAAAACAAGGTCTTTGGTGGATAAGCCACTTCTCTCTACCGAACGATTAATATTACGAATCGCATTCCTGTCACCGGTAATGATATGGAAATTGGCACCCACTTTTACGCCGTTGTACCCAATAGGATCTTTAATGTTCTGGATATTATCCACATGAAAATCCTGCGGGATCACATCAATGATCTGGTCGCCGGCAGGAATAAAGGTTTTGCGCTGGTTAGCGATTAGTTGCTCAATTTCAGGGCGTTTAATCTCTGTATCCGGATCCTGGCGAACGATATCGCCACGGGTTTGCAGGCTTTTAATATGATGGCCCGCAATACCTACATATACTTCACTGATCTCAAGGTCGGGATTGCTTTCATAACAGTTTTCCAATGCCTGTTGAATGGCTTTGATGGTCTGGTCTATATTCAGAACCTGTCCATGCTGAACCCCATTGCTGTTGGCACGGCCAAAACCCAGGATTTCCAGCTTGCCGTATTCGTTCTTTCTGCAGGCAATGGCTGCTATTTTAGTGGTTCCAATGTCAAGACCAACAATGATAGGTGATTCATTGTGATTCATACGTTTGTGTTTTAGTTGTGTTGTGATAGAATCTTTAAATATGCTTAGTTGTGTGTTTTTATCGTGAATCGTGAGTTGAAAATCATTTCTCACGATTTACTTATTTTTCTCCATCACCGCTTTTGGTTGACTAACTTTTACCACCGGCTTCTTTGTTATTTGTTTCCTGGCCTTTGGTTTAGGTTTTTTCCCCTTCGATAACGTTTGTATGTTTGTTTTATTGTTTTTTACGACACTTGAATTTGTTTTTTTACTTTGTTTTACCGGTGATTTTACTACAAGCAATACAGGCTTAGTTTTTCTGACTGTATCTTTTACCGATTTCAGCAGATTTGTTTTAGTCATTTCACTTAGCCCGCTGCTGTCCGTCATATCTGTCCGGGCTTGTTCCAGCAAGCTTTTCATGATCGCTAACGACCTGGCAGAATCAACCATGGATTTTGCCGTTCCTTTTTTTACCGCTACTACCTGCTTATCATATTGCACATCTAATTTCTCATAGGTATTGATACCATTTTGCAACCAGGCTTTCTGGTAAAA
>JAYTOS010000394.1:0-1435 GCA_043747705.1 Bacteroidota bacterium | reverse complement strand
CAGGGAAACATTGAAGGGTAGCAAAATGATCCGTAACCGCCTGGAGCAACACTTAGATCATGCGGTTAACCCCGACCAGCCTATAGTTGTAGACAAAGTGCAGGAATATTATTCATTACGCTGCGTTTCACAGGTATTGGGCCCAGTTTACGATACCATTGTTCATGCCGAAAAAATAGTGGTGGATGAATTGAACTCTGTTAATGATAACCCGATAATTGATCATGTAAATAAGAATATATTTCACGGTGGAAATTTTCATGGCGATTATGTTTCATTGGAAATGGACAAACTGAAAATTGCCACCACCAAATTATCTATGCTCTCAGAAAGACAACTCAATTACCTTTTGAATGAAAAGCTAAACCTGAAATTTCCACCTTTTATGAACCTGGGTATATTGGGCGTTAATTTTGGCATGCAGGGTATGCAGTTTACCGCAACATCTACTGTGGCAGAAAACCAAACCCTGTCTTTTCCTATGTATGTTCACAGTATCCCCAATAACAACGACAACCAGGATATTGTAAGCATGGGTTGTAATGCTGCATTGATGACCAGGCAGGTGATTGCCAATTCATTTGAAGTTCTCTCTATACAGTTAATGACGGTTTTACAGGGAATTGATTATTTAGCGTGCCAGGAAAAACTCGCACCTGATTCGCTTGCCCTTTATACTGAAGTGAGAAAAATATTCCCAAAGTTTATTGAAGACGCACCTAAATACAATGACCTGAAAAAAGTAAATGCTTTTTTACAGGAAACCACTCCTGCTATTTCATTTAATAAAATTCAGGAATCATGAAATGTGCACTGGTCACCGGCGGATCAAGAGGCATAGGCAGAGCCATTTGTCTTACAATGGCCGGAATGGGTTATTACGTGCTCGTGAATTATAAAAGCAATACAACAGAAGCCGATAAAACACTGGCCCTGATCAAACAAAACGGCGGAACCGGTGAATTGCTACTTTGTGATGTATCTGACAAGCACCAGATAACAGAGATCCTGGGTAAATGGGTAGAGTCGAATACCGAAAAATACATTGAGGTATTGGTTAACAATGCAGGCATTAAAGATGATTCTTTACTGTTGTACATGCAGGATGAACAATGGGAAAATGTGATGAAGAATAACTTAGATAGTTTTTTCTATATAACCCGGCTTGTACTAAACGGTATGCTGTTAAAAAAATATGGAAGGATCATTAATATCGTTTCACTGTCAGGTTTAAAAGGTTTACCCGGGCAAACCAATTACTCTGCTGCAAAAGCAGGTGTAATCGGCGCTACCAAAGCCTTAGCGCAGGAAGTAGCCCGGCATGGCATTACTGTAAATGCCATAGCACCCGGACTTATCAAAACTGATATGACGGAAGGAATGGATGAAAACGAAATGAAAAAACTGATCCCTGCAAGGCGGTTCGGGTTACCTG
>JAYTOS010000393.1:0-7966 GCA_043747705.1 Bacteroidota bacterium | reverse complement strand
TTTTCTTTGTAATATTTCTAATTTACCATTGGCAGCTGTGGTTGTTGCAAAATCAGCGACAAAAGCGGGTTGTAGTTTCGCAGGTATCGCTACCGCTATCGGATTTGTGCCCAACATCCTTTCTATCGAAAACGTTGGGGCAACTAGGGCACTGGCATTCGTCATAGCCATACCAATCATATCATGTTCCAATGCCATCATTGCATGATGGCCGGCAATACCAAAATGATTGGTGTTACGAACGCTCACCCATCCGGTACCTACATTTTTGGCTTTTTCAATAGCCACCTGCATGGCAAAAGGTGCTATTACCAACCCTAATCCGGCATCCCCATCCACCACTGCAGTGGAAGGTGTTTGATGAACGATCTGTATATCCGGTGTGGCATTGATCCGGTTCGCTTCCCATAAACGGATATAGCCGCTTAACCGGGCCACACCATGACTATCAATACCTCGTAGATCAGCTGCGATTAACCCGACAGAAGCTGTATTGGCATGCACATCTGAGCAGCCCATATTTTTAAAGACCTTATAAGTGAATTGGTATAACTGATCGTAAGAATACAATACCACGGCAACGATGATTTTAAATAGAAAAGATAAAACTAACCTGCGCAAGATAATCTGTTTGATGCATCAATGTTAATAGCAGTAGCTCGGCTCTGCCGAGTGACTGCTATTAATTGGCCTCCGGCCAAATACCAATACTCAAATATCCATAACAGAAATAGGCGATCTTGCATTAGCACTGCTATACCACCAATGTTCGGGATCAGCCAATAATCCGGCTCTCACAGGATTGAAGTGGATATAGTTCATTTTCTGTAACAGTATTTTATTAGAAAAACAATCAATTGGATGATTGGTCTTTTGCCAGAACATATTCTCAGCATTTTGTTGTTGAAATTTGGCATTGTATTGAAAGACAATTTTCATCCAGTCCCTCCTACTTTCATGGGGATTAGTATAAATCATAGTTAAAAATTGTTTGGCGGTATAACTTTTAAAATCGCGTAATAAGTAATTCAGTTTACCTTCCTTTTGTCCGGCCAACCAATGCATATGGTTACTCATGATTGCATAAGCATACAATTCTAGGCCTTTATGTTGTTGACAATATATTATATTTTTTACCATCTCTTCACAATAATCCTTGCGTGTAAATACATCTACCCAACTAACTACTGTTAGGGTTACAAAGAAGATAGCATCATAATTAGCTTTTCGTAGTTCACTCATATTAGCAGGTTTTGTCTGGAAGCCAAGTTATAATATTCACTCGGCAGAGCCGAGCAAATATTACTGCGTATTTGTACTTAATTTTATACCATGAAACAAGGTTATATTCTCATTGCCACTATACTTGCCTGCACCTCTTTATTCGCACAATTATCCAGGGATTCCATCAGTACAGATTTTGTATTATACCAGCGGCGTGTTGACTTTGATAAGAATATGCGTGACCGAACCATTACTGCTACTTTCGCGCAACCATTAGACAGTAATAGTGAAGAAAAATACCGGGAAGCCTGCTGGGCCATTTCACAATTTCTTTTGCGGTCGGCGGAGATAGAGAAAGGATTTTATACACTGTTCAATCAATATACGTCTTTGGAAACAACCACCCAGAGGGCTTTACTGGAGGCAGTCTATGGCAGTTATCCAACAGAATATAAAAAAGAAATACAGCAATTAATTCAGACCGAAAAAGTGCCGAAATTATTTGCTATGGAGGCAGTATATCTTTTTAGAATAGATCTTAGTACTACAAACAGCAGCACGCTACTGAAGCTGATGCATCAACAATTCACTAATTATAGCGGGCAGGTTTTATTGGCTGAATTAGAGAATTATTTATTACAGCATAAAATATTGGTTTCGCATTCAATACCCGATATCGTTTCATTATTCTCTTATCAAAAAAACGCGGGACAAAAAATGATCTATTCGTTTCAGCGATGGAACAGGGATTATCCCGGTCTGGCCATCATTCAGAATGCAGATGGCAGTTTTTACAAAGATAGCCATGGAAAATTGCTGGTATTCGAGCAGTTGGCAAGATCCGCTTCCAACCTTCCTTACTTCATAACCAACGGTAGCACTCCACAAGGCATATACAGTATCCAGGGGACAGATGTATCGCATAATAACTTTATTGGTCCTACGCCTAATATTCAGTTGGTTATGCCAAATGAAGCTGATAGCCTCTTCTGGCATACCCCTTATGATTCTTTAAAAGATGCCTTAACCAATTACCTTTACCTTTTACCCGAATCATGGCGTTCTTACTCGCCGATAACCGAAGCGTTTTTTGCGGGAAAGGCTGGCCGTACCGAGATCATTGCACACGGCACAACCATTGACCCCGAATATTTTAAAGACAAACCTTTCTACCCACTTACCCCAACTATGGGTTGCCTTTGCGCTAAAGAAACATGGAATATTTTTAATGGAAAATTCCTGCAAAGTGAGCAGTTTAACCTCGCGAATAGTTTCCTCTCAACACCCGGTAACACGGGTTATTTAATGGTAATCAACCTGGATAATCAACAAAAAGCAGTAAGCAGAAATGAGCTGGAAAAGGTGGTGAATGAATATGAGCAGCGGAAATAAATTTTGTACAACAACCTGTCAAATACCTGCTCGTTATTTTAAGCTGGTATTGCCGAAATGATCTTTCTGAATAAAATCCCAAAACAGGATATGGTTATTCAATAAAAGCGAAAATTCCTTTCTTGTTAATGACCGTTCTGGATCATAATTCTTCAATCCAAGGCTTTCGAATTCTTTGGCAGTGATATCATTGATCAGATAAGACCTGATAAACATTATTTTCCGGGCCTCTTTCCCATTCTTATGGATGTATTGATTGACAGCATTAATCACTTTAACCAGAAAGGGGATATTTGTCTTTTTATCGCTGCCTGCAAATAACTGTTTGGGAAATATAGCTGATAACCCGTTTCGGATCTCGTTTATAGATAAAGCAGAATCAGGGTAGAAATAGATTTTATTAGACCAGCCTATACTCTTTCCTACCCCTTTGATAATACCCATCGTCCCAATACGCTGTATGGCTTCCCAAGCGGAGTCTTCGACTTTTACATCTACAAAAGGTTGCAGGTAACATTTATTTTTCAGCAATTCATTCTGTATTATGTTTACTTCTATAAACTTAGGGTCTTTCTTTTCCCCGATACTTTTAGCTGCCAATATTCCTGCTGCCTGCCCTGTTAACAATACCACAGGTTGCAAACGGGTGGTCCCATTGGCAATATTACTTACAGATATACCTTTTTCACAAACAATCAATCCCTCTATATTTTTCGGCAGCAATGCCCCAAGGGGAATAGAAAAAGAAGGTATCTGCGGAAAAGGTATGGGCACTACTTTCCCGGGATATTGCGCATGGTGATGGTCAACCGGATAATCGCCTACAGCGATACCTGTTCTGTATAAGTTATATTGATAAGGTGATTTGATATGATCGATATTTAAACGAACCACCCCCTTTACCCTCCTGCCTTCTCGGTTATAAGGCATGAATGCCATGCCATGGTCCATTTCATCTTCTGCCAAACCAATATGTTTTTGTTTTAATGCTGTTTGTAAAAAATAAATAAACCCAAGGGTTTGGTTTTTTGCTTTGGCATATTCCTTTTCACGTTCAAATGGATTCATTTCTACTACATCCAGGTAAGAATCGTTGCCATGAGCCGGCCAGTTAAGCATATATTTATCTGCGGCTCCTTTTGCTACCTGCAGCTTGCCATAATCCAATACTTTTTGTGTACTGGCTGCATAGGGGGTGCCGTTACAAGGGGCTTCATTAGTGCTGCAATAAAATTTAGCAGGATCATGTCCTGGCGGAGGTTTAATCGTTTTATCACTGCCTTTGCCATAGTCCTGTAAAGTTGCCGCCCATGTCAGGTCCTGTATGACATTAGTTTTACCAGGTGCTATTTTCTCACCGCTTTGGGTACTGTCTTCTGTACCCAGATCATACCCGGCACCTGCATTTGCAAACACATCTCCGAGATCTGTTGCATCCACGGTCACAATGGCTGTTACTTCCAGTTTTTCTCCTTTTTTATTTACAAATGCTGCGCCGAGTATTTTATTTTCTTTTTTCAATACTTTATCAAAATACCAACCATACATTACCTGTAAATTCTTTTCATTCGCGGCCCATGCTTTAAAAATACTATCGCCTACATGCGGTTCAAAACAAGTTTCACTTACCCACCCTGCAAATAGATTTTTGGTTTTATAGTGTTTGTATAATGCCTGCCTGAATTCTTGCCAGATACCGCTATGCAGGTCATTGTTGCCATCAGTGCAGCTTACACCTGCTGCAGTAAGCATGCCACCCAAGCAGGGTGTCTGCTCCACTATCAACGTTTTTGCACCGCTCCTGGCACTTTGGATACCTGCTGCCGTTCCACCGGTACTCCCGCCAACAACCAACACTTCCGTATACATCTTTTTAACCTGTGCATTCAGCAACGCAGCAGCGGTAACAAAACATAAGAACAAACTAAGTTTTTTCATAGTACTGTCTTTTAGTCAACCAAGCTAAAAATAAAAGGAGAAGCTACTTTATCAGTGCATCTCCTTTTACTATATCAGGTTAGTTTTCTTAAAACGGAAGATCATCCAAGGGTTCTGTTAACTCTCCGGCAGATGGTCCTGTAGTTGCCGGCTGGGCGTATGCGGGTGCCGATTGATAATTGCTTCCGCCCCCTTCATTATTACTACCACCGCCATCGGCACTTTTACTGCCCAATAATTGTACACTGGCAATCCGTAAGCTTAAAGTTGCCCCATTACGGCCATCCTGTGTAGTATAGGTTCTTACATCCGGCTGCCCCTCAACAAATACCTGGGTTCCTTTTTTAAGATACGGTGCAACGGCTGTGCGATCTGTCCAGTAAGAACAGTCCACCCAGGTGGTCTTGTCTTTCTGGTTACCCTGTGCATCTTTATAGCGTTCTGTATGGGCCACAGTGAAATTGATCACATTCTTCCCGTTTACATTATTTACGATGGCATCTTTTCCAAGATTGCCGATTACCTGAAGCTTTATCATAAAATTCAATTTTGGTAAATATCGTAAAAATGGAATAACACGAATCGCGTACTTATACCCTTTTTTTGCAGTGTAAATAACGGTATTTTGTCCGTAAACAGTGGTCCATAGACCAAAAAGCCTACACCATTGACCATCGACAAGTCCTTATTTTCGCTTTTCGTAAGATTCCAGGCCTTCTTAAACCCGTTCCACGCCAACCTTTTCCCTCACTTGTTCTACTTTTGCACTAAATAGATTTGACATGAGTCGTAAAGGGAAGGTACTGGTGGCAATGAGTGGCGGTATAGACAGTACCGTTGTAGCACTTATGCTGCACCATGAAGGATATGAAGTGGTAGGCATCACCATGAAAACATGGGATTATGCCAGTAGTGGCACCAGCACCAAAGAAACCGGTTGTTGCAATATAGATTCATTTAACGATGCACGCCAGGCAGCCGTACACCATGGGTTTCCACATTTTATTCTGGATATAAGGGATGAATTTGGCGATTTTGTTATTGAAAACTTCGTTGATGAATACCTCGCCGGGCGCACTCCCAATCCTTGTGTTATGTGCAATACCCATATCAAATGGCGGGCCCTGTTAAAACGGGCGAATGCACTGGATTGTGAATTTATTGCCACCGGTCATTATGGATCGGTTCGCCAACATGATAATGGCCGTTATGTGATCAGTAAAGGATTGGATGAAACCAAGGACCAGAGTTATGTTCTCTGGGGCCTTGACCAGGAACTACTCAGCCGTACCATGTTGCCCTTAGGTGGATACCGTAAATCTGCTATCCGTCAAATGGCAATTGATTTGGGCTATCCGGAACTGGCTAAGAAAAGTGAAAGCTATGAGATCTGTTTTGTGCCTGATAATGATTATCGTGGTTTTCTAAAGAGAAGAGTTGACGGATTAGAAGATAAAGTAAACGGCGGCTGGTTTGTTGATAAATCCGGGAAAAAATTAGGCCAACACAAAGGCTATCCTTTTTATACGGTTGGTCAGCGTAAAGGATTAGAGATTGCCATGGGCCGGCCTGTATATGTAACATCCATTAACCCGGATACCAATACGGTTGTGTTGGGTGATGAAATTGATTTAGACCAGAACGATATGCTGATTGGCAAGATCAACTGGATGAAGTATGACGGCATTACAGATGGTATGGAAGCCATTACCAAGATCCGTTACAAAGACAAGGGTGCCCTAAGCAACCTGTATTATTCCGACAACGGCATCCGCGCCCGTTTCTACGAAAATGTAAAAGGCATTGCCCCCGGCCAAAGTGCTGTGTTTTATGAAGGCGATGATGTGATTGGCGGTGGGATTATACAGAGAGGGGAACTTATCTTGAGTTAAGGGAAGGGTTAAAAAAGTTAAATGAAAGAATTATTGCATTTAACTTTTTTAATCCTTTTAACCTCTTTAACCTTTTTAACGCTTATGCATGAATAAAGCTGCGAACATGGAATCCGCCCTCATATCATATCCTTTCAATACTTCCATTTTTACCAATTCCATTTTATTATTTTCCTGAATGAATGTAACAACCTCTTCATTTTCTTTTTTAAAAACAGAGCAGGTGATATACAGCAGATATCCATTCGCAGCTATAAAGGGCATCACGTTAGCGACCATCTTTTTTTGCAACGTGGCATATTCAGAAATCTTTTCTTCTGTAAAAAAATAAAGCTGCTCCGGCGTTCTGCCCCATGTGCCGCTGCCACTGCAGGGCGCATCACAAAGTAGTATGTTGAATGCTGCACCGGCAATTTCCTGATACATTTTTAATTTGGTATTTACCAGGTCTGCGGTAAAAGATTGATATTTTTTTATACCTGCTTTTTCAAATCGTTCTGTCAGATTCCGTAAAATAACCGGACGGATATCTGACACGGTTAACTGGATATTAACCAACAGGTCATACACCAGCAAAGATTTACCACCACTTGCCGCACAACAATCCCAAACACGCAACACCTGCGGTCCGCTATTCACGATTGCTGAAAGAAATTCTCCGATCCTTTGAGAACTATAATCCTGCACAACTACTTCTTTATCAATGTTGAGTATTGTATCTACTTTGCTGGCATTCGCTAATGCCAAACAGTTGGTAGTGATTTGACGATATGAGATCTGATGATCCGTTAATTTCTGTAAAACAGATGTTTGTTTCCCCGGGCGGATCCGTAGAAACAAATCGGGTTGAACAAGGTGGGATACTGCGAAAGCTTCCGCGTCAATACCATCACATAATGCCCAACGCCAGGGAAAAATATTTTCAGCCGAAAAATCAGGGAACAACGAATGAATAAACTCAATCCTTGCTTTAAGATCAGTATTCCAATGAGTAAGCCATGACGCTTCATACAAAAGGGCCCAGTCACCTGCTGCCTCATTACATAAAAAAAAGGCAATACGTAATCTTTCTTCAACAGGCTGTTCTTTCAATACATGTCCCAAACGATAAAAACAATAACAGAGATGGGTAATCAATTTCCTGTCCTTCGACCCATGTTTTTTATGCTGTGCAAAATACTGTTTCAGAAAATGCACCAATGGCATGGTACCATCGTATTGCCCGATCAATATAAGTGCTGTATTAAAATAAGATTGAAAACGCATACACCCTAACCCCCAGGGGAATTAATAAAAAACCTGTTGCAAAATAGCAACAGATTCAAATATAAAGTTTTTGTAACGCTTCTTCCATAACCACTTCTTTATTGGGTTGAGGGGTATCATACTTCCAGCAAAGTCTTTACAGGATCTTTACCAAACAATAATAATTCGGGGCTTTCCAATAATTCTTTTACCCTTACCAGGAAGCTCACGCTTTCCCTTCCATCAATAATGCGGTGATCATAACTTAATGCGAG
>JAYTOS010000392.1:0-2528 GCA_043747705.1 Bacteroidota bacterium | reverse complement strand
AGGGAAGTGGCGAATTCAGTCAGCTCAATGCTTTTTTCTATTTCGGCAACCGATTCTCCATACGTTTTACCGTTTTCTTCGGTGCATAATTCTGCCAGTTCCCTTAGGTGTTTCTCCAATAAATATTTGTACCGGAAGAATACCTGAACCCTTTCTTTAATAGGTGTCTTGCTCCATCCCGGAAAAGCTGCCTTCGCCGCTTTCACTGCATTATCCAAATCTTTGGAGGCTGACATAGGAACTGTAGCTAATAATGTTCCATCTAAAGGAGAGATTACTTCTAATGTGCGGCTACCTGTACTATTAACAAACTGCCCGTTAATAAAATTCTGAATCGCTGGGTATTTCATAGGTTGATTTTTTATTGTGCGTGGTGAGTCGTCAGTCTCGAATAAATAATTCCTTACTGATACTTTCTTATCACTACATTTTTTTTAGAAATAAAGGCTTAAATTAAAAATATTTTAGTAAATAACAAAATATTCATAGTATTTTTATTTTCACAATACTTAGTGATAAGTTTATTGATATGCATAAGAATGGAAACCTTTTAGATGATCTGGACTTTGCTATCGTATCATGTTTGCAACAGGATGGGAGAATGTCGTTCACCGTCATGGCCGCCCAACTGCAAGTATCGGTAGGTACCATTCGTACCCGGATGAACAAACTGATCGAAGACGGCACTATTAATATCATTGGCCGGGTAGATCCGGATAAAGTAGGATTTCATTCTTATGCGCACATTGCTGTATTTGTACGCCCTGCCACACTGAAAGAAAAAGTGGCCAAAAAAATTATCAAACTCCCCGAAGTAAGTTTTCTCGCCATGACCTCAGGTGATTACGACCTGGAAGTAGATGTGATGTGCAGGGATAATGACCACCTCGTTGACTTTGTTAACCGCATCTCCAAATTTGAAGGAGTAGACCAAACCAAGACGACCCTCTATTTTAAAGTATATAAATATGCGCAGCCCGATCTGGGTCTTCTCAAAAAATAATCGCTGCGGAAGCAGGGGGGCGCAGAGATTAAAAGATATATCAACCCAAAGAAGTCCTCATTTACTACTTTTTTTTTCTTAAATTGAAGCCTAATTATAACGATCATGGCCGAAAACCAAACTAATGGGCTACCCGGAGAAGTAATGGGTAATTCCCGACGATCCTTCCTCAAGCAATCCTCTGTACTTGCTGCTATTTCACTAACACCTAAAACTGTTGTTCATGCAGCAGAAAAAAGGTTTGATGAGCGAATCGCTGAAGCATTTGAGAAAATACCACTCAACTTAAGTATCAATGGCACAAAACAAAAATTATCAGTAGAGCCGCGCGTTACTTTACTCGACCTGTTGCGTGAGCAACTGCATTTGACCGGAACAAAAAAAGGCTGCGATCATGGCCAATGCGGTGCCTGCACAGTACATGTAAATGGCAGAAGGGTTAATTCCTGTTTAACACTGGCTGTAACTACCGAAGGAAAAGAAGTGACCACCATTGAGGGCCTTGCAGATGGTGATAAACTGCATCCCATGCAGGAGTCATTTATTGAATTTGATGGATTTCAATGTGGATATTGTACACCGGGACAGATTATGTCGGCCGTAGCTTGTGTAAGAGAGGGTCATGCCAATACCCCCGACCAGGTTCGGGAATATATGAGCGGTAATATCTGCCGTTGCGGGGCCTATTCCAATATTGTAGACGCTGTAATGACCGCAAAACAAGGAGGGCAAAAGATATGAATGCATTTGAATACATAAGAGCCGTTACACAACAATCTGCCATTGCTGCCTTATCGAAAGATAGTGGGGCAGCGTTTCTTGCAGGTGGAACTAATTTGATTGACCTGATGAAAAGGGGCATTACCGCTCCCTCAAAACTGGTAGATATTAATAACCTCCCTTTATCAGCAGTTGAAAAAACAGCCACGGGTATCCGCATCGGAGCACTCGCAAAAAATTCTGATGTATCGGAACATGCATTAGTGATAAATAATTTTCCATTGCTTTCACTTGCCTTTAAAGCAGGTGCTTCTCCGCAATTGCGCAATATGGCAACGGTTGGCGGAAACATGATGCAACGAACACGCTGTGGTTATTTCTATGATGCTGCCATGCCCTGTAATAAACGTGAGCCGGGTAGTGGCTGCGGTGCATTGGGCGGTTATAATCGGATGCATGCCATTTTTGGCGCAAATGATAAATGTATTGCGGTACATCCCAGCGATATGTGTGTGGCATTGGTGGCATTGGATGCAACCGTACTAGTAGCCGGCCCAAAAGGCGAACGTAAGATCCCTTTTGGAGAATTCCACCGTCTGCCAGGCGATATGCCTGAGAAAGACAATACCCTGCAAAAAGGCGAACTGATCACCGGAATAACTATTCCATCCAATAATCTCTCGGCACATTCTCACTATTTAAAAATCCGCGACAGGGCTTCGTATGCCTTTGCCCTTATCTCTGTTGCAGCAGCACTTGATATAAAAGGTAATATTATTCAGGAAGCAAGATTAGCCATGGGAGG
>JAYTOS010000391.1:0-2259 GCA_043747705.1 Bacteroidota bacterium | reverse complement strand
ATAAATAATAAACCATGATAACAACACAACAGATTGCAGAACGATTGATAGATTTATGTAAACAGGGTAAATTTGAAACAGCATAACTGGAACTTTTTGCAGCAAATGCCATAAGCATTGAACCTTTTGTAACACCAGATTTCGCCAAAGAAATTAAAGGATTGGATGCCATTATTGAAAAAGGGCACAAGTTCGACTCAATGGTTGAGGAAATACATAGTATACATATGTCTGCCCCGATGGTTGCGGGTAAATCTTTCGTATCCATGCTCACAATGGACATTACCATGAAAGGGAAGGGACGAATGAATATGGCTGATCTCTGCGTTTACGAAACAAAAGATGGAAAAATTATTTCCGAAAATTTCTTTATGTAAAAATTAAAGATGTTCTTTATCCTGTTCATTCTTAACTTCTTCAACGGCATCTGCTGCATCCGGATTAAGTTCATCCCTGTCTTTCTGATTTTTCCTCACCAACAAAAAGACTACCACTAATGCAATAATGATGACAATAACAATCGCGCCAATATTCATATTATCCATATAGTGGTTTATGTGAAAATAGCTTATTTCATAGCTTTACGGTATTATGTTTTAGTATCTGACGGTTAATTACTTTTACATCAGGTAAGCAGAAGTGTTACCTTATTGTCATATTCTGAAAATACAGTTGTATGCAAAAATGGTTTACTGCCTTGTTTATGCTTATGTTAGTATCCTGCAGGGAGGGCTCCGATCAAACAAAAGAAGTATTGGTTGTTGACAGCTTATCTAAAATAAGCAGGCATACTTTAAAAGATACGGTTATCGAAGCGGGTATCCCGGTTAAGACAGATAGCTTTATAGCCGATAACACCCGAACTAAAAATACGCCCTTTCTACCATCGGAACTTCATAAGAATACAGGTATTACTACCCCTGATGAGTTAATGAAGTATGCTGAAACCCTTATCGGCATACCCTATGTATATGCATCCACCAATCCCCAGGTAGGATTTGACTGCTCAGGGTTTATTACTTACGTTTTTACTCATTTTAAAATACAGGTACCCCGTTCTTCCATTGATTTTACAAATCTTGGGCAAACCGTTTCTATTGAAAAGGCGAAAAGAGGAGATTTTATTTTGTTTACCGGAACCAGTAAAAATGATATAGCTGTGGGACACATGGGGTTAATTGTCTCAAATACCGCCGAAGGTATTACATTTATTCATGCTACTTCTGGCAGGGCCATGTCGGTAACCATCACAGAATTGAATGAGCAGTATAAGAAAAGATTTGTGAGGATTAGCCGGATTTTTCCGCAAAATGAATAAACGGGCAGAACCAACTTTTGCATAGCATAAAAAGCAAGAGGCAGCCTTTATAGGGTTGCCTTTGCTTTAAAATTGAATATTCTTTATGGCCGCTTCTCTTTTTGCATGCTTATAAACTCCTCAAAAGCAGCCAACGAAAAACTACTCAGGTTCTGCTCTTTGGTTAATCCCGCTTTTTGGGCGGCCAATATACCATACCGGCAATCATTATATCCGTCTATTGAGTGCGCATCTGGGTCAATGGAGATCAATACATTTTTTTTAAGAGCATCGTTAATCCACCGCCAGTCAATATCCAATCTTCTTGGGTGGGCATTCAACTCTATCACCACCTGGTTAGCTACACAGGCTTCAATAATGAGGGCATGATTTACGGGGTATCCATTCCTGCTTAAGAGTAACCGCCCCGTCATATGCCCCAGAATGCTGGTAAAAGGGTTTTTAATGGCGTTTAGCAAACGCATCATGGCTTTTTCCTCGTTCATCTTCAGATTAGAGTGAACTGAAGCAATTACCAGGTCGAAGCCTGCCAGTACCTCCTTGCTGTAATCCAGGTTGCCATCATTAAGAATGTCACTTTCAATACTCTTGAATATTTTGAAGGGAGCGAGCCTGGCATTCAGCTCATCAACCTGCTGGTGCTGCGCCCTTATCCGCTCCTCGCTAAGCCCATTGGCATAGAAAGCAGATTTTGAATGATCGCTGATTACCAGGTATTCCAGTCCTTTTGCCTTAGCTGCCGTAGCCATTTGTTCAAGGGTATTGGCCCCGTCGCTCCAGTTGCTGTGACTGTGGATGATGCCTTTAATGTGTTCAGGTTGAATCAATTCAGGTAAGGGGCCTGATTTTGCTACTTCAATTATAGCAGCGCTTTCTCTTTGAAAAGCAGGTATGGGGGTGATATTGACAGATGTAAAAATCGCTTCTTCCGATGCATAATT
>JAYTOS010000390.1:0-1566 GCA_043747705.1 Bacteroidota bacterium | reverse complement strand
CTTTGAGTGGTGCAAAAATAAATTGTTTGCTTGAATCCTTCGCGGTGAGTATCAGGTTAACAAACTCTGCTTTTTTTATTTTGCCATCGCTGAGTTTATCAATTTTCCCTTCGATGGAAAGGAAACCGGTATCACGCAGATAAGTAAGGAGAGGTATTTTACTTTGCAGCACATGCTCCCATATAAACCTTCGCCATCCATTTGTTAGCATTACCAGGTCCAACTGATCTGCAATACGGTCATCGGTTGACGAGAAATAGTATGCAGGGTTGTGTATATGCCCTTTTATCTCTCCAGACAGTAATAATTGTGACAGGATATTACGGGTAGTATCATATCCTTCTTCTCCATCGGTTATCGCTAATGAAATTGAAGTCGCGATGGAATCCGGCACATCAATTTCATACACATTCTTACCGCGTTTTTCCAGGCTCAGGGTATCAAAATGAATATCAGCCTGCAAGCGGTACTCTTCATTATTCACAAATAAAACCCTTTCTGCAATAGGTTGCTGATTGATATCAAAAATCGTTAACTGCAGTACCCCTGAAGGAAATTTAATAACAGGTAAATGTGCAGTTACTTTTTTCTTTTCGAGAAAATTAACTACAGCACGGAAAACCACATGCTGGTACATGGTGGCCACCACAATCACTTTTTTAAACTGCTGCTCCCCGGTAACTGCCCGCTCAACGGAAAACGACCAACTACCCGATTCTTTATGAACTGATAATATAATACCTTTAGTTTTCGCCAGGGGTAATTGTGTGAATTGTGTATTACCCAACGGGTCCTTCCATTCAGCTATGTAGGCTTCGCCGGGTGCGGGTACCAAATAGACTTTGCCCATACCATCATGTTCAGTACTGAAGTTGGCAACTGCCTGTCCGTTTTTATTATTGATTTTACCACTCACATTTACAGGCAGCCCGGCAGTATTGATTGCTTTGAAAGCAATGATTGATGAAATATTTTCTACCATATCGCCCCCTTCCGGAAAAAATTGCAGTGTGGTAACCGGTACAATGGCCTGTTGGCTATTTGGCATGGCTGCAGGTTGGGCGATGGAAATTGTTTGATGAAACAGGAAGGCGGAGTCGAAATTCAACATCCACTTGGTATAAGCCAATACCTGTAAACCACTCCCGCTGAACTTTTCCGGCACAGTAAAACTTCCGGATGCAGAAGCCCCGATAATGGGTGTGATAGTTCTGTTTATGAATTTTCCATTGGTATCGAACCAGTCAATATAAAAATTCTTGCTTACATCCGACAGGTCCACCCCTTTCATCAGATAGGCTTTATACCAAATAGTTTGTCCGGGCGTGTATATGTGATTATCAAAATGAATATGTATTTTTTCCTGCGGAACTTTTGCATCATACACACCCAGTAAAGAATCTATCAGCTGTGCATGTATACCACTAATGGCGGTGAGCATAGCAAATAGTGTTATCACCAGTATTTTTCTGTTCATATACGCATTAATTTAGGTTATTCAGATCTGAATTACCGGTTGACACAAATCATGCTTCAGGCGATGATAATATAATTGGGGGGAGGTAA
>JAYTOS010000389.1:0-8244 GCA_043747705.1 Bacteroidota bacterium | reverse complement strand
GGGTCAGGAGGATCTGGAGGGTCAGGGGGTTAACCCAAATACACTCACCTGCTTACAAGCATCATACTGATGCTGCCTTCTCAATAACACCAGTTCTTTCACTTCAAAAGAAGCATGAAAAGATTTTTCCGCATACACGTTCACCGCCTGTTGATAGGTTGCCTGTTCCAGCTTTCTGGCAATCGTAAGATGTGGATGACTGGTAAGATGCATCTCCGGGCATCCATAACTTCTTACATATTGGTCAACCACTTTCAACTCCCTGGCCAGTTGCTGAAAAGGTTGATGGTCCTGCACTTTCAGGTAAATCGTATGAGGCCTGAATGCCCCATATTGATCCAGTGTTACCCGGAAACTTTTTTTGTTACTGATTATCCGGTGCATCCACCGGATAATGGTTTCTTCCATATTTTCTACAGCCAGGAAGTTAGCTACGGTAATATGCGGTTGGGTCTTTGCCGCAACCGCTGTTTTAAATTGCGCAGAAAAGAAATTTTTCTCCTCCATCACCTGTGCATATACAGCCGCATCCGGATGCGCCACCAGCAGGTACTCCCATGATCCGTTTACCTGCGGGGTGGCAAATGATTTGTTTACAATCGGTTCCATTTCCATAAATAAAATTTTACAGAGATAATTATTTTAGTATAAATTTACTAAATAATTTAGTATTACAAAATTTATTTATTATGGATGGGGAACAATGGTATGGGGCCGCCTACAAAGGGTCTAAAAAATTTAACCAGTGGGAAGTGCCCACTGCCAATGCCACCGGTTTTGGGGCCGCCGCAGATGATTATATGGAGCGTGGCATTGACCTGAATGAACAACTCATTCGAAATAAACCTGCCACTTTCTTTTTCCGCATGAACAGTGATGCCATGATAGATGCCGGCATCCACAGTGGCGATGTGCTCATAGTTGACAGAAGCATCAAAGCTGTTAATGGCAAAATCATTGTTGCCATTTTAAATGGCGAACTGCTGGTAAGAAAACTGCAAACACATATGAAAGGTGTTACATTAATAGCAGAGAATAAAAAGTATGGCAATATTCAGGTCGAAGAATTCAGCAGTTATTCCGCATGGGGCGTTGTGGTGTATTCAATTCATACAGTCTGATTTTATGTACCCAACTCCAACCTATTATTCAGCTTCCGTTGCGTCGCACACGTGTACGTGCCGTTAAATATTCAGCAATAAAAAAAACAGCCTTTGAGAGCTATCGTTGATTGTAATAGTTTTTATTGTTCCTGTGAACGTTTATTTAAACCACATTTGCAGAACAAACCCGTAGTCGTTCTCAGCAACAACGACGGCTGCATCATCTCGCGCAGCGATGAAGCCAAAGCACTCGGCGTAGAAATGGCCGGTCCCTATTTTAAAGCCATGCCCATGATCGAAAAATACGGTGTGGCTACTTTTTCATCAAACTATAATTTATACGGCGACCTGAGCTGGCGCGTAATGGAAACATTAAGAATGTTATTACCCCCGCACTGCGTAGAAGTATATTCAGTTGATGAATCGTTCCTTGACCTCTCACATATACCCAAAGAAAAACTGCCCTCATTTGCTTCATACCTGCGGGAAACTGTAGAGCAATGGACGGGCATCAAAGTATCCATAGGCGTAGCACCTACCAAAGTGTTAAGTAAAGTAGCTAACCGTTTATCCAAGAAACACAAAGATGCCACCAATTGTGTACTGGTATTGGATTCCCCCCGAAAAACAGAACAGGCACTCATCCGCACACCGGTGGAAGAAGTATGGGGCATAGGTTACCAGTATGCAGAAAAACTACGCCGCCTGAATATCAATACAGCATTCGACCTTTGCCTGAAAGATATTGCCTGGGCCAATAAACACCTGGGTGGTGTAACCGGTGCACGCCTGGTTAATGAACTTAAGGGGATAGAAAGTATGCACATGAAGAATGAACTCGTTAACAAAAAAATGATCGCTACTACCCGTATGTTTGGCTCACCGGTTTCTGAATTAAAAGATATTAAAGAGGCTGTTGCCACCTATACTTCGCGCGCTGCCGAAAAGCTACGAAGGCAACATAGTGCAGCCAATACCATCAGTGTATTTGTAGTTCCGAAAGAACAATCCCATAATACCAGGTTCAGGCATGGACCCACCATCAGCAGTTATATAATTCTGCCTTCGGCCACATCTTCAACCAACGAATTAATTAAACCGGCAGTAGCACTGGCAGAACGATTGTTTGAATACGGAAAGGTTTATAAAAAAGCAGGTGTTATGCTAAGCGGTATTGTACCCGATGCATCCATACAGGCTAACCTGTTTGTACCACCTGCCGAAAATAAAAACCGGCTGCTGATGAGCATGATTGACAATGTAAATTTTGCTATGCGCGACGACGTATTAAAATTCGCATCCTCCGGCACCAGCCGTGATTGGAAAATGCGGCAGGAATTACGCAGTCCACGATACACTACACGTTGGGATGAGATGTACGAAATAAAATAATCAGCTCCCAAAAAAAATTACACCTTAGCACCTTTACGTAAAATCTCCGCTAACAGGCAGCAGTACATCAAAAAATAGTACCTTGACAGTAATGAAGAACAGGATTGCGATATGCATAATACTCAGCCTCGGGTTGTTTGCCAGCCTGAGCTGTAACAAAAACAGTGATGGTAACTCTTCAGGCAATGTATATAGCGGCCCGAATGAAGCAAGTAAATTTCTCAACTCACCTATTGATGTTTCCAGGATCAAATTTCTTTTATCATTAGGCTGGCTGCAACCGGTTAGTCATACCATCCCAACCGATCACGTGTACTTCTGGTGTGATCTTCCAAACGGCACAACTACACTTCCGGTATATGCATTAACAAACGGCAAAGTGGAGAAAATATTATTAGTGCCGGTGCTTGGTATACAGGAATGCAAAGTATGGTTTCGTGTGAATGAAAAATTCAGTTATTATTTCGATCATATTGTTCTGGATCCTTCCATCAAAGAAGGCAGTAGCATTACTGCCGGACAAAAAGTAGGCACCACCGGCTTAGGGAGCAGTATTGATTTAGGTGTGATTGATGAAACCCTCACCCTAACGGGTTATGCCAACCCAAAAAGATATGGCTGGCAGGAAACCCATTGCGGAAAACCTTTCCAATATTTTACCGATGCATTAAAAGCACAACTCTATCCGCTGGTTGACAGGGAAGGGACTGATAAAGATGGCCGCGTAGATATTGACATACCCGGAAAGCTAACCGGTAACTGGTTCCTGGATGGTCCTGTTTTTTATACTAACAATCCTGATGGATGGGAAAAAGAATTGTCTTTTGCGTTTGATATACAACATCCTTCCGTTGTACTCGTATCTATTGGCGGCAGTATTGGCATGGTAGGCAAATGGACGATCGGAGGCGGTGCGCCATTGCCATCGCAGGTAAGTGTAGCAAGTGGTAAAATAGCCTACCAGTTGTACGGTGCAGGTGGCACTTTTCAAAATCCATTTCAGTTAGGTTTAATGATTGTTCAGATGCTGGATGACACGCATATTAAAATTGAGACCTTCCCAGATTCAAAAGCCACAGATGCGCAGTTTACGGCGAATGCAAAAATATATGCACGCTGATGTTATTTACCGCCAAACAAATCTGTTTGAGAAGGATCTATAAATTTTGGTTTGGTCAAATTTAATCCGCAGGCGGCATTCATCTTATCTACCATATACACCGTAAGCTCCGGAGAAAAAGCTTCATCATGCATGTGCATGAAAAAATATATTTCTTCTATCCCATTCTCTAACCAATATTTCATCCGGTTGATCCAGTCATCCACTCTAGTATAATCTGTAGGGTGCAAACTATTTCCCACATATCGTATAAATGTTTTGGGCACCGTCAAATGCATGTGCGCGCAATCCCTTCTGCCACTGGTATCCGTAATAACAATACCCATATTAACAGACCGGAGAAAATCAAACAATTCAGCTTTCATATCTTCCTTGCCAAACCAATCAGGGTGGCGCAGTTCTAAAAAGAACTGCATATCAGTTGGCAATGAACGAAGGAATGTAAACAACTCTTCTTTCCGTTTGGTAGTAAAGGTATCACTCACCTGTACAAAAGTTGGCCCTAAATGTTTTTCAAAAGCTATAATACCACGCAGGAATTCGGTAGTGATAAATTCTTTGTTTAATAAACTCCCACGATGAGTAACGCCTGGTAAATTTTCGGACAAAACATAAAATCCTTATCTCCCGCTTTAGCTGCCCATTTAGCTATACCTGCCGCGCCTTATACTTTGTAGTGGGTAGCATTCAGTTCAATGCTGTTATAATGTTTTACATAATGGTCGAGAAAATCTTTTTCCTTTGTTTTGGGTGGATATATTTTACTAACCCATTCCGTTCTCCCCCATTTGGCACAACCGAGATATACTTTTGGATTAATTGCTTTCTTCCCCGGCAACACCTACTTGTTAAAAGCAGGCTCTTTGGGCAGCGTAAAGTTGATATTGTTCAATTCCGATTCAGGTACACGGCCAAATTCCATATGCTTGATTTTATATGATACTAAAGTTAGGCCGTTATTGTAATGAAAATTTGTACTCACGGTAACTTATCGTGTGAAAATATGATTGCCCATTATTGCCTTTTCAAAGCTATTTGCCGGGCTTTGCGCCGAACGGTGCAGTGAGTGACACAACCGGTGTTCAATAGACATTCTCCACTTCGTTCGAAAAAAATACCTATTTTAAAATATTCTTTCCCCTTACCCGTCTACCATTGATAATGGACAAGGTGCTGACGATACCAACTAACATGGCTGAAACCACCCGTAAGAACAATATTACCGAAGTCATTAATGCGTATAGCAAAAGGCTGATGGGTTTTATACGCAAACGCGTGAGCAATGAGGCTGATGCGGAAGATATTCTGCAGGATGTATTCTACCAGTTTATTGGCAATACCAAACCTATAGAACAGCTTACTGCCTGGTTGTTTACTGTTACCCGCAATAAAATTACTGACCGCCAGCGCAAACACAAACCCGACCTGCTGGAAGATGTTTACACCGATGCTGACGGGGAATCGAATTTTGACTGGACAGAAATGTTTTTTGATGAATCGAACAACCCTGAAACTGAATACCTCCGCTCGTTATTTTGGGAAGCACTTAACAGTGCATTGAACGAACTGCCGTCAGCACAACGAGAGGTATTTATTTTAAACGAGATAGAGGGTATACCTTTTAAAACCATCGCCGAACAAACCGGTGAAACCATTAATACATTACTCAGCCGTAAACGCTATGCAGTACTTCATTTGAGGGAACGGTTAAGCATACTGCGGGATGAGCTATTACATAATTGACAAAAAACAATACCATGAATAAGAAATTCTGGATCAAAAAAATCGTTGGTTTTACTGTACTCGCCATTGTTATGGCTGCCGTGCTGAGTTTTGTAGTAATGAGCCTTTGGAACAATATTTTAGCAGTTGTGCTACACATATCAGTCATCACTTTTTGGCAGGCCCTGGGTATTTTAGTGCTGAGCAAGATTTTATTTGGTGGGTTTAAAGGTGGATGCGGCCGTCACAACGGCGGCCATTGGAAAAAGGACATGCAGGAGAAATGGCATGGCATGACATCTGAAGAAAGAGAAAAGATAAAACAGGAATGGCGGAACCGTTGCCGCGTTTGGAAGAAAGTTGATTAACCGGTCGGGTCGCTTTAGCGCCCCGATCGGTTACCAAAACCAACATCTATGGATATCCTCATCTTCAAAACCAACCTTAACAACCCCGAGCTTATTAATCAGGTGCAGCCCTTTATACAAAACATGCAAGGCATACAACGCTGGAATGTTGATATGCATGATTGCGATAATGTATTGCGGATTGAAGCCACCCAACTATCACCCCGTTCGGTGGAAATCGTGCTTAAAAACGCCGGTTATTATTGTGAGGAATTGCAGTATTAAGCCTTTGGGGTAAAAACGAACTATTGTTAGCTAATTAAATGGCATTAGAACAGCAGGAAAATCTATGTCATCCGTGACCATACATAACCCCGAAATCCAACCCGCCAAAGGGTTTGGCAAGCTTTTTAAAAAAAATCTTTCAAAATTCCCCTGTAGACCTAATTTTGCGCAATTCCTCGTATAAATGAACCCTACACTTAATTCCAACGAATCAATCCCCTCGCAAAAGAAAAAGATCATTGTATTAGGCAGCGGCCCCAACAGGATCGGGCAGGGTATTGAGTTTGATTATTGTTGCGTACATGGTTTATTAGCCATTAAAGAATGCGGTTACGAAGCCATTATGGTGAACTGTAACCCCGAAACCGTTTCCACCGATTTTGATATGGCCGATAAACTTTATTTCGAGCCTGTTTACTGGGAGCATTTATGGGAGATTATTGAACTGGAAAAACCAGAAGGTGTAATTGTACAGCTGGGCGGACAAACCGCTTTGAAATTAGCCAAACGCTTACATGAAAACGGTGTAAAGATTATTGGGACGTCTTTTGAAAATATGGATGTGGCCGAAGACCGCGGCCGTTTTAGCGACCGGCTGAAAGAATTGGATATCCCTTATCCCGAATATGGTACTGCACTAAATGCCGATGAAGCAATAGCAGTAGCCAACCGGGTAGGTTATCCCGTTTTGGTAAGGCCCAGTTATGTAATTGGCGGACAAAGGATGCGTATCGTAATCAACGATGAAGATGTAGAAAAAGCGGTAATCAGTTTGCTGAAACATTTACCCGGTAATAAAATATTAGTAGATCATTTCCTCGACCGTTGCCAGGAAGCCGAAGTGGATGCCATTTTTGATGGTGAAACTTTTCACATCATGGGTGTGATGGAGCATATTGAACCGGCGGGTATACACAGTGGAGATAGTAATGCAGTACTTCCTGCCTTCAACCTTACACCGCTGGTAATAGAAACGATGAAATATTATTCTGAGAAGATTGCAAGGGCACTGAGTATAAAAGGATTGATTAATATACAATTCGCTATCAAGAATGATAAAGTATATGTGATTGAAGCTAATCCAAGAGCATCACGTACCACGCCGTTCATTGCCAAAGCTTACCAGATACCTTACCTGAACATTGCCACTAAAATCATGTTGGGGGCGGCCAAGCTGACTGATTTTACTATGGACAAAAAATTAGAAGGTTACGCCATCAAAGAACCTGTATTCAGTTTTGATAAATTTCCCGGCGTAAACAAAGAACTCGGACCAGAGATGAAAAGTACCGGTGAAGCCATCCGTTTTATCAAAGACCTGCGCGATCCCTACTTCCGAACTTTATATAAGGAGCGGAGTATGAATTTGAGTAAATAGGAAGAATCTGCAAACTCTATTCTTTATAAAGAATTCATAATAATATGCCGCTCACAGCTTGCGGCTTTCCACACGTATTTATACCTGATTTAACAAGCCACCGATAAAACGGTGGCTTTTTTTATTACGTTTAAACATGCGCCATTATGGAAAACATTTCTGGAGGCCAATACCCTTTATCCGTTTATTGATCCCTTTAACGGCGGGTATCCTTATTGCTTTCTACCTTGATCTGTCCTTAAAAATATTATACCCCGCTGCAGTGATAGCTGGTATTACCCTTCTGATTATCCGTTTTTTACCGTCTTCAGTTAAGTTTACCATACGCTGGCTGAATGGCGTATGCTTTAACCTGCTGTTCTTTTGTCTCGGTGCCACATTGGTTTATTTTCAACAAACAGAACATGACAAAACCTGGATAGGCCATTATCTTTCAGGCAATCAACCGGTCATCGTTACCCTACAGGAACCATTGGTAGAAAAGGTCAATTCTTACAAAGCATTAGCCAAAGCAGAAGCCATCCTGGTAAATGATGAATGGAAGAACGTTAAAGGAAACATCCTCATTTATTGTAAGAAAGACAGTACTCCCCCGCCATTAGTTTATGGTTCGCGACTTATCATTCAAAAAAAACTGCAACCCATTACCAACTCCGGCAATCCCGGTGGCTTTGATTATAAACGATATTGTGCGTTTCAGGATATACATTACCAGGTTTATCTTCAGCCAAAAGATTACAAGCTATCAGATCAAATACATACCAATGCTTTTACAGGCCTGTTAATTACCATGCGCAATAATGTTTTAGCCATTCTCAGAAAATTTATTCCCGGTGAAAAAGAAACCGGTGTGGCAGAAGCTTTGCTGATTGGTTACAGGGATGATCTTGATAAAGA
>JAYTOS010000388.1:0-6806 GCA_043747705.1 Bacteroidota bacterium | reverse complement strand
CTAAGTGTTTAGACCCGCATACTTTCTTTAACTCCGCAAGGGATGTATCCCTTGGGTGATTTTCTATTTACTTATTTCAAACCTCATACATGACAACTTATACAAACCATAAGGGCAAGAGATCTGTCTGGTCCTACCTCAAAGAATCTTTAAACAGCGAGCACCAGGATTTTACAACAGGCAGTATCCGCAAAGCCATTTTCTTACTGGCCGTTCCCATGATTTTAGAAATGTGTATGGAATCTGTATTTGCCGTGGTAGATATTTTTTTCGTTGGCAAACTGGGGCCGAGGGCCGCAGCTACCGTAGGACTTACCGAATCTTTTTTAACCATCGTTTATTCCGTAGCCATCGGTTTAAGTATGGCCGCAACAGCCATGGTGGCCAGGCGCGTAGGTGAAAAAAACTACGATGGTGCCGCGAAAGCCGGGGCACAGGCAGCTATTCTTTCTTTTGCCATTATCGTTGCTATCAGTTGCATCGGGTTCTTTTTTGCCGAAAAGGTGCTGGGCCTTATGGGCGGCGATGCGCAGGTAGTTGCCATAGGTTCTGCCTATACACGTATCATGTTAACCGGTAACGGTGTGATCATGTTACTGTTTTTAATCAACGGTATTTTTCGCGGCGCGGGCGATGCGGCTATTGCCATGCGCAGTTTGTGGCTGGCCAATATTTTAAATATTATTCTTTGTCCCATATTAATTCACTTCTATGGATTACCCGGCGCGGCTATGGCTACCACTACCGGCCGTGGTATTGGGGTGTGTTACCAGGTGTATCATTTATTCAAAGGCATGGGTATTATTAAAATTTATCTGCGTCATTTTATTCCTGATATGGTTGTATTGAAATCAATTTTCAACATCGCTTCAACGGCCACCTTGCAGTTTTTAATTGGCTCCGCCAGCTGGATAGTCATGGCACGAATTATTGCGGGTTTTGGCAGCGATGCTATTGCTGGCTATACCATTGCTATACGCCTGCTCATATTTTTTATCATGCCGGCATGGGGACTGAGCAATGCCGCCGCTACCCTGGTTGGTCAAAACCTCGGGGCCAAACAACCGGAACGTGCGGAAGAATCTGTATGGAAAACTGCCCGTTACAATGCCATCTTTATGGCTTTTGTTTCGCTGTTGTTTGTTACCTGCGCTGAGTTTTTTGTGGGATTGATCAATTCAGACCCTGCTGTTGTAAAAACAGCGGTAAGTGCTTTGCGCATTGTTAGCCTGGGTTATGTTTTTTATGGCGTGGGCATGGTAATGATCAATGCCTTTAACGGTGCAGGTGATAGTAAAACTCCAACATGGATCAACCTTTTTTGGTTTTGGGTTTTCCAGATACCACTGGCTTACCTGTTGGCCATTGTGTTACACATAGGTTCCACAGGTGTATTCATTGCCATTGTTACCACCGAAACCTGCATCACCATTACCAGTGTGATCCTGTTTAAGCGGAGAAAATGGAAGTTGATTAAAATATAAATGGTTTACGAATTGACGGCTAAATAATCCGTCAATTCATAAACCTTCTATGCAGCCATTATCATCTCCTGTTCATGTTTCTTTTATATTTACCTCAATTTTATTATTATGCCCATTCTTCCCAAGCCAAATTATAAACCTTCCTGCTGGCAGTTCAATGGGCATATACAAACCATCTATCCCAGTATCTTACGGAAAATTGTTTTTTCATACCAACAAAGGGAGCGATTGGAATTGCCCGATGGTGATTTTGTGGATCTTGACTGGAAAATGGTTTCACCTGAAAGAAAAAAATTAGTGATCATCACCCACGGTCTGGAAGGCGACTCGCACCGTCATTATGTATTGGGTATGGCTCAGCTGTTTGCCCTGAACGGTTATGATGCGTTGGGATGGAACTGCAGAAGTTGTAGTGGTGAGCTGAACAGGTTATTGCGTTTCTATCACCACGGCGATGCGGGCGACCTTCGTTTGGTAATTGATCATGCCATTAAAAAGTATGCATATGAAGAGATTATCCTTATCGGTTATAGTATGGGTGGCAGTTTAACCTTACGGATTGTTGGTGAGAACCCTGATGCCGTTCCTTTGCAAATAAAAAAAGCCGTTGCATTTTCCGTACCCTGCGATCTGCTGGCGGGTGTAAAAGCTTTATCATTACCCGGTAATAAAATATATGCTAACCGTTTTCTTAAAAAACTGGGTGCCAAAATAAGACAGAAAGAAAAACTATTTCCAGGGCAGATCAGTTATGAAGGATACGAAAAGATCACTCATTTTACCGATTTTGATAACCGTTATACCGCACCGCTGCATGGCTTTACCGATGCCTACGATTTTTATGCGCGGGCCAGTGTAAAACCCTTATTAAAAAATATCCGTGTGCCTTCTTTATTGGTTCAGGCAATCAATGACCCTTTTTTACTGGAAGATTGTATGGGCTATGATGAAGCTGCCGCCAACCCTCATTTGTTTTTAGAAACACCGGACCAGGGTGGCCATTGTGGTTTTATGCTTCCGGGTAATGCGTTTTCCTGGGCAGAGTTGCGGGCGCTGGAGTTTGCCCGCGGTCGGGGCGCTAACGCGACAGGTGTGCTACCATCATCCTAATCTCACCATAACTGATCTCTTCGGGAAGATTATCCTTTAATAATTTCAAGCTAAGCCTCCCGTATTGGTTTACAGCCGGCTCTATTAATTCCTGTTTATCATATGGCACAAAATCGTTTATATCCAGTTCGCCCGTAGTGATGTAATAACTTAAATGTGTTTCAATCGTTGTAACAGCCAATTGTCTTTCTGCAGCAATGTCTGCAATGGATTTATCTTGATTGTATAATTCTAAACTGATGCGTTTGGTATCTGAGGCTCTTTCGCGGGGTGCACTTATCTTTTTTGTTTTTTTTGGTTGCTTTAATTCTATTTTTGAAACAAAATTATTAGCATTACAAAAATCCTGTACCAGTTCTAAAAATGGTGCGCCATATTTTTCAATTTTAAATGCACCGAAGCCGGATATCTGCGGCAGGTCATTTTTAGTAAGTGGCAGATAGGTTGACAGGTCCAGCAAACTGCTATCACTTAAAATAAGATATGCGGGTACATTCTCTTCATGTGCTATCTGGTTACGCAGTTTTTTTAACTGCTCAAACAATTCTTTATCATACGCATGCTGCTGGTATATGACCGGTTCTTTAATTATCGTTATCTGCACCGGTGCCGATAGGAACACTATCTCATTTTTAAACAAGACCCCGTTACTTTTTTCTGTCAACTGCAGCACCGGATATTCACCTTCACTTTGTTTCAGGTAATCGTAATGCAATAATTCACGGGTATAATGCATCCACTCTTCTTTGGGTTTGTCTTTACCTATTCCATAAACAGATAGTTTTTTATGTTCTTCCCGTATTTTTTCGCTGTTGCTGCCTTTTAAAATGTCCACTACGTACCGCATACCAAAGCTTTGTTTAATGCGTGATACCGTGCTCAGTATTTTTTGTGCTACAATGGTACTATCCTGTAATTCGGGTTTATTCAGGCAGGTATCACAGCCACCGCAATAGTTGGGGGCCTGCTCACCAAAATAATTCAGCAGGTATTTTCTCCGGCAGGATTTGGTTTCGCAGAGTTGCACCATCTGGTCTAACTTCCTTAATAAAATCTTCGTTTGTTCGGGATTGTTTTCAACCTGGGCAAAACCGCGGAGCTTCATCACATCACCCGCACCAAAAAATAAAACAGCTTCGCTATGCAAACCATCACGGCCGGCGCGGCCTGTTTCCTGGTAATAGCCTTCAATATTTTTAGGCAGGTCTGCATGTACCACAAAGCGCACATTGCTTTTATTAATGCCCATACCAAAGGCAATCGTAGCAACCATGATCCTGATATCGTCTTTTAAAAAAAGATCCTGTCTTTCATCCCTGGTATTTTTTTCCAGCCCGGCATGGTATGCCGCCGCACTAAAACCATCTGAACGAAGGTCCTCTGCTAATTTTTCAGTGGCCGCCCGGCTCAGACAATAAATAATACCACTATCGTCTTTATGTTCTTCCAGGTATTCTACCAGAGCATCATAATATCCCTTTTTCGGTTTGACGTAATAGTAAATATTAGGACGGTTAAAACTATTTTCAAAAACACGATAGTCTACCACGTGTAATTGCTGAATGATATCATTTTTTGTTAAAGAATCTGCCGTTGCGGTTAACGCAATAATGGGAATGGTTGGGAATACTTCTTTGAGTTGACTGAGCACCCGATACTCCGGCCTGAAATCATGTCCCCATTGGCTGATGCAATGCGCTTCATCAATAGCAAATAAGCAAACATTGATTTCCTGTAAGAAACGGAGAAATTGTATTTCGCCACCTACCAGCCTTTCTGGTGCTACATACAATAGTTTCAATTCGTTCCTGCGCAATTGCTGCATGATGGCTGATTGTTCACCACCAGTTTGCGAGCTGTTGAGAAAGGCTGCTTTCACACCACTCAATACCAATGCATCTACCTGGTCCTTCATCAAAGCGATCAACGGGCTTACTACAATGGTTACGCCAGGTAAACACAAAGCGGGTACCTGGTAACAAAGGCTTTTTCCACCACCGGTTGGCATTAGTACCACTGCGTCTTTGCCTTGCAACAAATGCGTTATGATCTCTTCCTGGTTATGCCTGAAATCGCTGTAGCCAAAAACAGATTCCAATATTTGATGTGGTGCCGCGATGGTGGTCATGTAAGTAGGCCGTTGTCTTTATTAAATAATATTGCAAGATAAGATGCCCCGGGCTGAGTTTGGAATAGGTATTTATACGTATGCTTTGGGAGATTTCACGGTAGGGCATTATAAAGCCGCAGTTTTGCAGATTTTTTTAGTCATCTGCAAACCGCGGCTAATTTTTTTATCACACAATCCTATAATTCCCGCACCCAGATATTCCGGTAACTCATTGGCTGGCCACCATCAAGGCCATGATCCTGCAATACCAATGGTTCTTTGTCGCCATGGGCTGCATATTTAGGTATGCCAATCCATTCTGTATGTCCTGTGATAACAACATTATTCTGTACCAATATGCCATTATGTATAACTGTTATCCTTGCCGGCGATTGTACTTTTCCGTCGGAGTAAAATGTTGGGGCGGTAAAGATTACATCATAGCTCTGCCATTCACCGGGTTTTTTAGAGGCATTTACCAGCGGAATATGTTGTTTGTAAATACTCGCTGCCTGTCCGTTTACATAGGTTGGATTATTGTATGAATCCAATACCTGCAATTCGTACCGGCCCATAAAAAATATACCGCTATTACCACGTGTCTGGCTGGCACCGGCAATTACTGAAGGCTCGCGCCATTCTATATGTAACTGGCAATTGCCAAAACCTTGCTTAGTAGCAATATTACCGGAACCTTTTACAACAGTGAGTGCACCATCCTTATCTATTTTCCATCCAACTTTACCGCCGTTTTCTTTCTCCCATCGGGCTACATCTTTTCCATTATACAGAACGATCGCATCCGAAGGCGCATCGCTATTGGTTTTGCCCGGTGTTACCATTTTAGGAACCGGCTCCCAGAATTCTGTTTTAGCGGCTTCTTTAAAAAGGCTATCCTGGTTTACTTTATTTTGCGCATTTGTTGTAAACACAAATGCGATAGCTGCTGATAATACAATACTCTTTTTCATATAATTTATTTTACCCTTCCCCCTTAAGTGAATAGGGAAGGAAATGATACATTAAACTTTAGGTAACTGGTATCCGTTATGGTATTCCTTTACCAGGTATTTTTTATTGATCGCATCATCCGCAAACATCTGGTCTTTCGCGTTCCATAGTAATTTCTTGCCGCTGCGATAAGCAATATTTCCCATTTGCGAAAAGCAGGCAATATCCGAACCTGCCTGGATAGGACAATGCAGGTCTTTTAGGTTGCGCGATTTAACCACATTCACAAAATTTACCCAGTGCTTATCCAGTCCGTTATCAGATGATTTCTGAAAAGGCATGATCACTTTATCTGCATTTTTCTTTTCTTCCAATACTTCCCATCCGTTCCTGTTTAATACCAATGTACCATTGTTTCCGATGAATGCAATGCCATGATCTTTTCCATAGTTACCATTGCCAATACCCACTGCATGGTCCCAGATAATATTAAAGCCTTCAAACTCATACATAGCCATTAAGGTATCGGGTGTTTCATCTGCAGAATCGGGTTTAGCAAATTTTCCGCCCACCGTTACAATAGATTTTGGGTTAGCCACTTTCATACCTATTAAAGCATAATCCAATAAATGTACGCCCCAGTCTGTCATCAAACCACCCGCATAATCCCAAAACCAACGGAACGTAAAATGAAAACGGTTGGGATTAAACGTGCGGGTAGGTGCAGGACCCAGCCACTTAGTGTAATCTACACCTGCAGGAACGGGACTATCGGGTTTTACTTCGAGTGGTTGCTTCCAGTCGAGATAACACCAGACTTTTACGGTGCGGATATTTCCAAGTTTGCCGCTATGCACATAGTCAATTGCATCTGTAAAATGTTGTTGGCTCCTTTGCCATTGGCCCGCCTGTACTACTTTGTTATAGCGTTGCTGTGCTTTCACCATAGTACGGCATTCGCCGATGGAGTTACCCACCGGTTTTTCTACATACACATCTTTACCCGCTTCGCAGGCATGTATCATTTGCAGTGCATGCCAGTGATCCGGTGTACCGATGATCACGGCATCAATATTTTTATTGTCCAATAACTTACGGTAATCGCCGTAGGTAGTTACTTTCGAACTGTTCACATTCATTTTTCCCAGTTC
>JAYTOS010000387.1:0-9596 GCA_043747705.1 Bacteroidota bacterium | reverse complement strand
CCACCGCAAGCAGCGGGGCCTGGATATTTAATAACCGCGTGGATACTGCGAAAGGTTTTACTGCTTTAAATGATTCTACTTTTCAATTACAATTATTACGGTCCTTTCACCCAATCATGGGTATCCTCAGTATGCAGTATTGCAGCATTGTGCCCAAAGAAGTGGTAAATAAATATGGAAAGGATTTTCGCCGCCATCCCTGTGGTACCGGGCCCTTTACATTAACATCCTGGGATGAGGGCGAAGCCATGATCTTCCACAAAAACGCACACTATTGGGAAAAAGACAGCAGCGGAACAGCACTGCCTTATTTAGATGCAATCAAAGTAAGTTATTTTGATAATAAGGCAACAGAGTTCTTACAGTTCAGACAAGGCGGATTGAGCTTTATCAATGATATTGATCCTTCGTTCAAAGATGAAATACTCACGAAGAAAGGCGAATTAAGACGGCAATGGGAAGGAAAGATCCAGTTAAAAAAACATCCTTACCTCAATACAGAATACCTGGGCATATTGGTTGATGAAAAGAACCCGCTCGTAGCCAACTCACCCACAAGAATAAAGGCCGTAAGGCAGGCTATTAATTATGCCATTAACCGAAAGCAGTTAATGATGTATATGCGAAATTCTATCGGCATACCTGCAGAAGCAGGGTTTGTACCGGGTGGTTTACCCTCCAGAAATACCGAGACTGTAAAAGGGTATCCGTACGATCCGGCAAAAGCAAAAAAGTTATTGGCAGATGCTGGTTTTGCGGAGGGGAAAAATTTTCCACCCATCAAACTGCTAACAATTGCCATTTACGCAGATATAGGAAGTTTTGTTGCACGTCAATTAGAAGAAGTAGGTATACCGGTGCAGGTAGAGGTGATACAGAAAAGTTTATTGCTCGAGCAAACCGCTAAATCGAAGGCAGTTTTTTTCCGTGGAAGCTGGATAGCCGATTACCCTGATGCGGAAAATTATATGGCTATGTTTTACAGTAAGAACCCCGCACCACCCAATTATACCCGTTATAAAAACCTGGCGTTTGATGTATTGTATGAAAAAGCATTACTGGAAAACAATGATTCACTCCGTTATCAATTGTACCGCGAAATGGACCAGATCGTGATCAATGATGCCCCGGTAGTACCTATCTGGTATGATATGGCTATACATTTGATACAACCAAATGTAGCAGGGTTTTATCCGAATGCGTTGAATTTGCTGGAATTAAGAAGGACCAGAATTAAAAAATAAAAATTAAAAAGTAAAAAATCAAAATTAAAAAGTCAAAATGGGAATGCTTATTTTGACTTTTTAATTTTGATTTTTAACTTATCAGTGTTTCTTCAGCTTATCCTTAAATGCTTTCTCAAATTTCTCCAGCTTAGGGGCGATTACAAACCGGCAATAGCCCTGGTTCTGGTTATCATTATAATAATTCTGGTGATAGTTCTCAGCAGGATAAAAGTTTTTAAACGGTTTAATATCGGTAACTATAGGCTTATCCCAGGCGCCGCTTTTATCCAGCTTCTCTTTATAATGGAGTGCTTTTTGTTTTTGTTCGTCATTATGGTAATAAATCACGCTACGGTATTGCGGGCCAACATCATTTCCCTGGCGGTCGCGGGTAGTGGGGTCATGGGTTTTCCAGAAAACCTCCAGCAACTCATCATAACTTATTTTGGAAGGGTCAAATACAATCCGGGCCAGTTCTACATGGCCGGTATTTTTATCACATACCTGTTCGTAGGTAGGATTTTCCACAAATCCACCGCCATAACCACTGATTACTTTATATACACCTTCCAATCTTTGAAAAAAAGATTCTGTACACCAGAAACAGCCTTCACCAAAAGTGGCCGTATCCGTTTTTACCCCGTTGGGGATCGCTTCATTATTCATAGTTACTAATTTCTTTTCGTTTTTAGGTTGCGCGCAGGCCGTAAAACCAAGTGCCAGCATCCAGATAGATAACCAGGTTCGCATCATGTTTATTTTTTTAAAAATACGATATAGAATCATAAACAGATTGACGGAATATTGGTTCAATCCTTACAATCGTTAAAAAGAAGGGGGATCTGTTAACAAATAGCCTTATGCTATAGTGAACAGAATGCTTTCACCACAGAACCGCCAAGGGGCAGAGGTTTTCGCGGAGATACGGTGTACACCATTACCTTTGCAGCCTAAAGAAAAGGATGAAAAGGTTATGCGTTTATACCCAGAAACAGCGGCTTCACAACTGGAATTTGATAAGGTAAAGGCATTACTGAAAGAACATGCCAAAACCGAATATGCCAAACACAAGGCAGAGCAGCTTCGTATCCATACCCGGAAGGATTATATCGAACTGGAACTGCAGCAAACTAATGAATACAAGCTCATTCTCCAGCAGGGCCAGTATTTCCCAAATGATTTTACACTTAATATCAGCCGCGATATAAAATTACTCTCCATTCCCGGTGCTATGTTAACCGGTGAACAATGGATGCCCATCCGGAAACTTGCTGAAAACATCCATATCATTTTCAGGTGGTTTGATACAGAAAGAAGGTTGGCATTTCCGGCCCTGTCAAAAGTGATTACAGGTACCTATTATGAAAAAGTGATCATTGAACTGATTGATGAAATACTGGACGAGAGCGGCAATGTAAAAGACAATGCATCTGAAGACCTGCAGAAAATACGCATGAGCCTCTTCCGTAAAAGAAATGAACTGCGCCGTGTTTTTGAAAAAGTAATTTCAAAATTAGCCAAAGCAGGTTATAGTGCCGATATAGATGAAAGCTTCAGTAATGGCAGAAGGGTAGTTGCTGTATTTTCAGAACACAAACGACAGGTAAAAGGCATACTGCATGGCGAAAGTGACAGCCGTAAAACCGCTTTTATAGAACCTGAAGAAACCATTGACCTTAACAACGCCGTATTTAGTCTTGAACATGATGAGATCAAAGAAGTACAAAGGATTTTACGGGAACTCACAGCCCGGTTATCTGTTTATGCAACGCTGTTAAAACAATACCTCGATACCACCGGCGAATACGATTTTATTAATGCCAAAGCCAAACTGGCTATTGATATGAACGGCCAGTTTCCTGCCCTGGCAGATAAAGCACATATTCATTTGATAGATGCCTACCATCCGCTATTATATCTCTACAATAAATCGTCGGGCAAAAAAACCATACCTGTTACCATAACACTTGATGAAAAAAACCGCATACTGGTTATCAGCGGCCCCAATGCCGGCGGCAAAACAGTTACCATGAAAACCATCGGCTTAAACCAGCTTATGTTACAGAGTGGTTTATTAGTGCCGGTTCACCCCGATTCGCAGATGGGTATTTTTAAACAGCTGTTTATTCATATTGGAGATACACAGAACCTCGAATTTGAATTGAGTACTTATTCCAGCCATTTGCTGCACATGAAATATTTTATTGAAACGGCCAATGGTAAAACTCTTTTTTTTATTGATGAACTGGGTAGCGGCAGCGACCCAAACCTGGGGGGTGCTTTTGCAGAAGTAATCATGGAAGAATTATCACGCCGTCATTCCTATGGTATTGTAACTACCCATTACCTAAACCTAAAAGTAATGGCCAACCATACCCAGGGCATCATTAACGGTGCCATGCAGTTTGATGAAGTGCATTTACAACCCATGTACAAATTAATCGTTGGTAAACCCGGAAGCTCTTACACATTTGCCATTGCCGAAAGAATTGGCTTACCGCAACACCTGATTGCCAAAGCACGGAAATTGGTAGATGAAGATCATTTTAAATTAGACAGGCTGCTCAACAGCACGGAACAGGACCTGCAACAATTAGATAAAAAGAAAAAAGAATTACAGCATCTGGTAAAGGAGAATGAAAAGCTGAAGAAAGAAATGCAGACGGTATTGGACAAAGAGCGCCACACACAACAAATAGAATTGTTGAAAAACCAGAACCGGATTTCCGAAGAACGGTTGGTGTATTTAAAAGACATGGAACGCAAGCTGAAACAAATTGTACTGGACTGGAAAAAATCGGAAAACAAAAATGAAGTGGTAAAAAACCTGCAGACATTATTATTTAAAAGCAAAGAAGAGATTGTAGTTAACAAGCTGGCCAAAAAAGTTGATCTTAAATACAAAGAATTAAATCAACATATTGTAGTTGGATCCATGGTAAAACTGAAAAAGAATTACCAGGTAGGCGAGGTGAAAGAGATCCGCGGCAAAAGGGCCATCGTACAGATCGGTGTTTTACCGATGAATGTTAATATTGCAGATCTCGTTTCAGTCATAAAAGTACCAGATGAAAAGAACGAAAATTAGCCCCACACAAATAACCCGACTCCTCAAATCTATGCCTGGCCAAAACAGGTAGTCTGACTGTCAATTTTTATATTATCAATAACATATTTTTATTCATAATATAGTTTATCTTACGCATCCCCCGCTTTTTTAAAAACCTTAAACCCTGCATATGAGAAAAGCCAACTTATGTACTGTCTTGGTGTGCCTTGCACTTTGTGTTGTTACTTCCCATTCTCTGCGAGCTCAATATGAGCCTGACAAAAAACTTCCGGTGGATGCAAATGTAAAAATTGGTCGTTTGCCAAATGGTCTTACTTATTACATTCGTAAAAATGCGCTTCCGGCAAAAAAAGTACAACTTCGCCTGGTTGTCAATACGGGCTCTGTACTGGAAGATGCCGATCAGCAGGGCCTTGCACACATGATGGAACACATGAATTTTAATGGGTTGAAACATTTCCCAAAGAATGAACTGGTTAGCTATCTTCAATCCATTGGTGTACAATTTGGTGCCGACCTCAATGCCTATACCGGTTTTGACGAAACTGTTTATATTCTACCTATCCCGACAGACGATCCTGATAAAATTGATAAAGGTTTTACGATCCTCGAAGACTGGGCATATAATGCCTTGCTTGACACAGCCGAAATTAATAAAGAAAGAGGAGTTGTACTGGAAGAGTCCCGGTTAGGAAAAGGTGCCGGTGAACGCATGGGCAAGAAATATTACCCGATACTTTTCAATGGTTCAGATTATTCTAAAAGATTGCCGATTGGTAAAGACAGTATACTGCAAAACTTCGATCCCTCATCACTCATCCGTTTTTATAAAACATGGTACAGGCCTGATTTGATGTCAGTTATTGTGGTAGGTGATATTGATCCTGAATTAGCAGAAAAGGAGATTAAGCAGCATTTTGCAGATTACAAAAATCCAACAAAAGAAAAGCCAAGGCCATCGATTATAGATATCTCACCGAGAGCCCATAATGAAAGTATTGTTCTCACAGATAAAGAGCAACCGTATAATATTCTCCAGGTGTTTAATTATACCGAAAAAGCAAAACCCGTTATTACATGGGGAGATTACCGAAGAACGGTTGTGGAAGGATTATTTAATACAATGATTAACCAAAGGCTGAGTGAACTGACACAACTACCCAATGCGCCATTTCTTGCGGGCAATGCCAGTTTTAGTGGATTTATCAGGGGCTACCGTGCATTTACTTCTTTTGCTGTGATTGGGGATAAACCTACCAAAAATGCATTAGATGCCTTGATTGCTACCACTGAAAGTGTAATGAAATATGGGTTCCTGCCAACAGAACTGCAAAGGGCCAAAATCAATACCCTTACCTTTTCTGAAAGAAATTATAACGATCGTGATAAAACAGAATCTATACGGCTGGTAAATGAATATGTAACCAATTTTCTTGATGGCTCACCCATCATAGGCATCGCCAACAGGTATGCTTATATTAAGGAAATACTGCCAACCATTACCTTGGAAGAAGTAAATGCAATTGCTAAAAAAACAGAATCCACACAAGGTTTTTTTGCATTACTGATGGGCTCTGAGAAAAATAAAGCCTCATTACCTGCCAATGATGATTTAACAGGGTTGATCACATCAGCTAAAATGGTTCCTGCAAAAGTGTATGAAGAAAAAGCAGTTGCCACAACCCTAATGAATCAACTGCCGGTTGCAGGTAAAGTAGTAACCCAAACGACCAACAGTTCTTTAGGTACTACTGATCTTACTTTAAGTAATGGCGTTACGATTACACTTAAACCTACTGAATTTAAAAATGATGAAATACAAATGGACGCTTGGCGTTTAGGTGGAAGCCGAAATTATAGTTTGGGCGATAAAAAAAATTCAGAAAAAGCAGCCTTATTGGTTCAGGCAATGGGGCTGAAAGACCTTTCACCCATTGACCTGCGCAAGTTCCTGACTGGAAAGACCATCAACGTGCGTCCCTATATCAATGCACATGATGAGGGTATAGGAGGTACAAGCAGTGTAAAAGATTTTGAAACATTTCTACAGCTCATACATTTATATTTTATGCAACCGCGCAAAGATGCAGCACTTTTTCAGTCTTATGTAACAGCACAAAAAAGCCAGTTGGAAAATATTAAAGCTATTCCCAATGCTTATTTCGCAGATACAATTGCAAAGATGCAATATGGAAATAATCCTTGGTCAAACGGTATAGAAACCGCTGAATCATATGACAAACTGAATCTCGACAGGGCAATGGATATCTACAAAGAAGTATTTGGCAACGCATATGGGATGCATTTTACATTTGTAGGAAATATAGATGTGGAAAAGATGAAACCATTACTCGCAACCTATCTGGGCGGCCTTCCTGCAAAGCCTAAAGAAAATAAATTTACTGATGTGGGATTGCGTCCCGTAAAAGGAGTAGTTGAGGCCGTTGTAAAAAAAGGGGCTGCTAAACAAAGTTATGTGAACGTGATCTTTACCGGCGATGCGGCTTACAGCAGAAATGAGGACCTGAAAATAAAAGCCCTGGCCGAAGCACTTAATATCAGGATTATTGAACAGTTACGTGAACAAATGAGTGGTATTTATGGAGGGGGGATGAGTGCAGTAATTAATAAGCGGCCTTATGGTAATTATTCCATTAACGTGAGTTTCCCCTGTGGGCCGGAAAATGAAGACAAATTAATTGCAGCTTTATTTGATATTATTAATACGGCCAGGGAAAAAGGAATTGAACAAAAAGACCTGGATAAAGTAAAAGAAACATTAAAAAAACAGAATGAAGACAATATGAAAACCAATGCTTTCTGGCTGCGTAATCTTTCCTATGCTTTTATTGATGGATATAATCCTGAATGGTTTCTCACGTATGAATCGAGTGTGAATGCCCTTACTACAGCCGATTTGAAACAGGCAGCGAATACTTATTTCAATATGAATAATTATATCAAAGCCATATTGAACCCGGAGAATTAAGCATTTAGTTTCCAGGGTGAAAAACTCACTATTGAATATGCCGGGCAGATATGTCCGGCATATTTTCGTTTTATCACTGTTAAAAATAAATTATATAACCCGTAAACCCTTATCTGTATTGGATTTACCTGGAATAAGGAGAATACATTTTTTGTTTTTTTTTGCTGATTCAATTCAAAACGTATTTTTGCCGCGGAGAGTTGGCAGAGCGGTCGATTGCGGCAGTCTTGAAAACTGTTGACTGTAACAGGTCCTGGGGTTCGAATCCCTAACTCTCCGCTAGAATCAATAAATTGAGATAAGCTTAAAGAAAGAAAGCCTGCAAAATCAAGTGTTTGCGGGCTTTTTGCTTTTTAGCCTTACCCGTATTTACCCCACTTTATCGCTATAGTTCAGTGAGTAATTCGTGGAGTAGTCCTTATTTTACAAAGACTCACTGAAATTTACATAAGTCATTCTTTATTAACACTTTATAAGAACTGAACTATTTAGTTCACTGCGCGGTGGGCGTAATTTTATAACCTTATAAAGTGAGTATTATGGAAAAGAGTTTTGGCTTGTTATTTTATCTCAAAAAACCAAAGGGATACAATGAAGGTGAAAGGCCGGTGTATCTGCGCATTACCGTTAACGGTGTTTCATCTGAAATCAGTACGAAAAGAAAATGCGATTATTCGAATTGGAATTCTATTGCGGGTAGAATGGATGGTAAAACAGAGTTCGCCAAGTCGCTCAATTCTTACCTCGAAGTGTTGCAACGAAAAGTATATGAGGCCCGGAAAAATTTAGTTGAAAACGACCACCCGGTTTCAGCTGGAAACATTAAGACCCTTTTGATAGGGAATGAGATAAGTCGGTATAAATACATGCTGATGGAAATTTTCAAACACCATAATGACCAGATGGCAGAACTTGTGGGCAGGGAATATGCACCTGGAACGCTCGAGCGTTATAACACATCCTATAAGCATACGATCTCCTTCCTTGAATGGAAATATAAGGTCACGGATTTGGACATTACCCAGCTAAATTTTGAATTTATCACAGAATATGAGTTTTGGTTAAAGAGTGTACGCAAATGTGATCACAACTCAACAATGAAATACCTTAGCAATTTCCGCAAAATAATCAACATCTGTATACGGAATAGCTGGTTGCTTAAAAATCCATTCATGGGCTTTAAAATGACCAAAAGAGAGGTAGAAAGAACGGCACTGACTGAATTTGAATTACAAGTGCTTTCTGCTAAGAAATTTTCAGTCGAAAGACTCGGTTTAGTCCGAGATATTTTTCTTTTTAGCTGTTTTTCTGGTTTGGCTTATTCCGATGTGAAAAAATTAAAGCGGTGTGAAATTGTCATTGGTATTGACGGAGAAAAATGGTTAATCAGCAAACGGCAGAAAACAGATATAACTGCGAGGATTCCTCTATTACCCCAAGCTTTACGCATTGTTGATAAATATGAAAATGATCCTCAATGTATTTTAACAGAGAGGGTGTTGCCTATTTTAAGTAACCAAAAAATGAACGCTTATTTAAAAGAAATAGCAGATTTGTGTGGCATCAATAAAAATCTTACCTATCATATTGCCCGGCACACATTTGCCACCACAGTTACTTTAAGTAATGGTGTGCCCATTGAAACTGTTTCTAAAATGTTAGGACATCGGAACATAAAAACCACTCAGCATTATGCCAAAATTCTGGACATTAAGATCAGCATGGACATGAAACAGTTACGAACCAAGTTTGGAAATGAAGCAAGTAATTTATCAGTTTGATAAAACAATTTTCGCTTGATTCCAATCTAGCATATTCTAAGGCTGGTCAAAATTGAAATCACCTTTGCAAGAATGCAACTAAACAAAAAAGCCACGCCATTGAAAGACTTGGCTTTTATCAGGCTGCTCCCGGCTAAGAAAGAACCTTTTGGTTCAGGCTGTCCTCTCGACTTTAAAAGTGTTGTGAATTTCAGTGCTCTTTTTATCGAATGAATTAGAACCAACGACCCTCACTGCATTCTTAATCCATCAATCAAAAAAAAGTGTTAGTTTTACGTCACAAAGCGCTTTTCCGTGACCTCATTCCCCCCAGTCCAATAAATAGCACAACAACTTTAATTTCCGATTATGATAAACGTCGCCCTGGTCGATGACCATGTTGCTATGCGTAACGGAGTACGATCTTTTATTGAGGCAAATGACCAGATCCATGTGATAATAGAAGCAGACAACGGTATCGAACTGATTGCCGTCCTCGAAAAAATAAAAACTTTACCTAATATTGTTTTACTGGATATATTGATGCCAGG
>JAYTOS010000386.1:0-3723 GCA_043747705.1 Bacteroidota bacterium | reverse complement strand
CTTCATCTGCTCCAGATCGCGGGTGATGGATTCTTTGGTGGCCATACTGTTTAACCACCACCAGTAACACCGCAACCTCGACTCTGCTGGCGGCGTTGCAAACGCCTTACGTGCAATAGCATCATCAATTAGTTCTGAAGTATGTAAAGTATATGTTTTTTTTTGTGCCATTCCCAACAGACTACAGCACAAAACAATGATAATGAGTTTGAATCTTAGCATAGCAATAAATAAGTAAAAACAGGAACATCCCGATGTAAAGATGTTTCTGTTTTTTATGAAAGATTGTATAAGTCTATTCTACCATCCCGGATTTTGATCAAGCTTAACATCCTTGTTGGCATCAATTACCAATTGTGGTATCGGCCACAGGTTATATTTAAAAGTTAAGGTAGCTTTTGCTTCCGGCCAGTATGCATATTTTTTGATGCGGTCAACGGCAATCGTTCCGCCCATGCGGAGTAATGTATTCCAGCGGCATTCTTCATACACCAGTTCGCGGCTGCGCTCATCCAGTATCAGGTTGAAGTTATCATCCATATCTGCTGCCGTAACTTTATAAGTACATTGTGCACGGTCTCTCAACAGGTTAATATCTGCTGCCGCACCTGCTTTATCCCCTGAGCGTTGTTTTGCTTCAGCGCGCAGCAAAATGGTTTCTGACAGACGGATAAAATAATCATCACGGAATAAATTACTCCGGTTCTCACCATCAGCCAGTCCGGTATATTTATCTGTTGCGATCTTGCAGGAAACCGGATAATCCAGGCTCTGGTTGTCTTGTGTATTGTACAATACCGACCAGGGAACGGGTAACCCGAAATAAGGAGAAGTGGCAATATTTCCAAGGAATATCCTGCGGAATACGATTTCTGAATTACGCATATCATTGTTAAAAACACCTCCGTAAATACTATCCCGGGTATACATCGTAGGCGTTACCTGCGAAATACCTCTTCCGCCAACATCTTCCAGTGTGCCACCCAAATGTGCCGGTGCACCGTTCCTGAAAACAGGCCCATAAATACGGGAATAAGGCAATTTAGATCGTGGATCTTCTGCCCTATAAGCGGCATAGTCAATTTGTATAGCCCAGATACATTCTGAATTCCCATCCTGGTAGTTCACATTATTTTCCTGAAACAGATCCCAATACACATTTCCTATGGTTTCTGTTTTACGTGCGCCAAAACGGTTCTTCATTAAAGAAAAAGTTCCGCCATTGATTACTTTATCACCATAGGCAATCGATTTTGCAAAAGCTGCCAGTGCTCCTGCACTGTTTGCATCTGCCGTAAGCTGAGTTCCCAATGCGAGGTAGAGCTCACAAAGATTATGTTGGGCTGCACCCTTAACCAGGCGGCCGCCAACAGCGGTTACATCCGGAAGGTCTGCTTCTATGGCAAGCAGTTCATCAATAGCATACTGGTAAGTTTCTGCACGGGTTGCACGTTTAAAATCGTAACGGGCCGTTTTTGAGATATCGGTAACAATCGGTACTCCGCCAAACAACTCAGCAAGGTTACGGTAAGCAAAAGCCCTGAAGAATCGTGCCTGTGCCAATGTATAGGCCTTATCTTTTGCAGAGGCCCATGTAATAGTTGGCAAATTACCACTATAAATAGCCAAGTTGGCTTTGGCTATAATCTGGTACCATGCACTATAGGCATTGTTAAAGATCCCGCTGTTTGCATTAATGGTACCATAATTATTGAATGTATTGCCCCGGCGTATGCTGGGAACATCAAACATATCTGTACCATTGCCCCTGAATACAAAGATCCAGCTTTGCTCATCGGGATTTGCCCATATATCCCTTAACTGCGAATAAATGGCTACCACAGCCTGATCTACCTGAGCAGAAGTTGAGAAAATATTATCAACTGTATAAAAAGTTTCAGGGGTTGTTTGCAGAAATTTTTCATCCACCTTTCTGCAGCTGAATGAACCTGTTAATACCAGGAAAAAACAAAGCTGTTTTATGTATAGGCTATTTTTCATCTTTATTTTTTTTAGGGTTAAAAGCTGATGTTTCCACCAAATGAATAAGTTGTTGCTACAGGAAACGTATTGGATTGAACGGTAGTACCTGTTTCCGGGTCTCCACCTACCCAATTCGTAAACCTGGTAAGGTTCTTAATGCCAATGAATAATTTCATTGAATTAATGTGTGCAGCTTTCATCCATTTTGTGTCAACAGCATAAGCGAGTGATATATCCTGTATCCGTAAGAACGCACGTGACTGCAATCCGAGAAAACGGCTATCTCCTGAGAAATAAGCAGACGGATAAATATTGCTTGCATTTTCAGCTGTCCAGTACGGTTTGGAAATGGTATTGTCATTAAACCGCCCTGTGCCTGAGGTCATATAAGCAGAGGTATTGCTTTGCAGGTAAGTGTTATTACCCCCAAATATGCCTGATACCATTACATATAACTCAAGTTGTTTATAACGTACCGTATTGCTCAGGTTTAAACGGAAGTTCTCTTTGGTATAACCTAATATCGTTCTGTCATTAGCATCTATCTTTCCGTCATTGTTCTGATCTATATATTTGGGTGCACCGGCTGCGGCACCAGTCATGGTAATGTATGCTGCATCGCCTGTCTGTACCATTCCGTTCTGCTGGTATCCATATATAGCCCCTAATGATTTGCCGATAAAGAAGTTATTGGCTATATCATCATCTTCTATCCCATCTCCGTTCTTATCTTCCCTATACAGATGCACGAGTTTATTATTGTTCTTCCAGAAAGTAAGTCCAGATGACCAGTCGATGTTTTTCTTTTGAACATTCACGGTTCTTACGGTCAGTTCAATACCGGTATTGGCCACTTCTCCCAAGGAAGCCAGCTGGGTATTAAAGCCTGTCATGATTGGGATATTCCGCACGAAGATCTGGTCTGTGGTTTTTGAGGTATACAGATCGAGGTCTACAAACAAACGGTTATTCAACCAGCCTGATTCAAAGCCGTAGTTGACAGCTGTTGTTTTTTCCCAGCCCAGTGTTGGATTACCCAGGGTAGTTTGTACCAACCCGTAATTAATGGTTCCCTGTGCATTTGAAAACTCATATCTCGCATTACCTGCTGCACTATTCTGTACTTGTGATAATGTGGCATACGGGCTAAGTCCCTGGTTACCGTTCTGGCCCCATGACACTTTTAATTTCAGATTATTGAGGGGTGTGAAATTCCGTAGGAATTCTTCGCCTGAAATTTTCCAGGCACCGCCTATCGCACCAAAATTGGCCCAGATTTTTTCTGCACCAAAAACAGAGGCACCGTCACGGCGGAAAGAACCGGTTAAATAATATTTATCATTGTAGGCATAATTTACACGGGCCAGGTAGCCTACGTTAGAGCGTTCATCGTTATTCAGGATCACTTTCTGAATCGTAGATTTTGATAAGCCATAGTAACCTAACGTAGTATTACCATTCGCTGTAAAATTGCTTCCGGTAGCATTCAGGTCTTCAAACTTACGGTGGTCGCGCGTGGCTACGAGGGTTGCATTGATCCTGTGTTTTTTGATAGACGTTTCATAGGCAAGGATATTATCGAACACATAACTGGTGGTTGTACTGTTATCGATATTTCCATTGGAATTGGCCAGTAACCCCTGTACTGTAGCCGGGTCATACCTGCCGGTAATACCTGCCCCTTCTTTAATATAGAAATTCTCATAAGTAAAATTGCCTGATTGACGCTTATCGAGGTTA
>JAYTOS010000385.1:0-21240 GCA_043747705.1 Bacteroidota bacterium | reverse complement strand
GCGACTGGAACAATGGCTCTTCCGGCATATTCAAATCTGCGTACAATGAATTTCCCTGGTACACAAAAGGCACGAGTGGTTTTGTAGATGTGCAGGATGTGGTAAGGGCAATGATACTTTTTATGGAACACGATATTTCGTCAGAACGGTTTATCCTTAGCGGGGCAAACCTGCCTTACAAAGAAGTGTTTACGCAAATTGCCAAAAATTTTCATAAGAAACTACCACATAGAAAAGTAACCCCGTTAATAGCGGCCATTGTATGGAGGCTGGAAGCAATAAAAGCTATGTTTACAGGCAAGGATCCATTGCTTACCAGAGAAACCGCTAAAACTGCCGCCGCAAAAGCGAATTTCGACAATACAAAGATCACCCGCTATTTTTCGAATTTTGAATACACACCCATTACCCAATCACTGGAAAGGATTTGCAGTGAGTTGACACAAAAACACAACTTGTAATTGCTCCCTTTCACTTCCCAAAACCTTCCCTTACTCCATCACTTTTTTCCAAAGTTCCGGAATGCGTTTTATCCATACTAATTCCCTCCGTTTGATGGAAGCATCTTCTGCCGGGTAGCCAAAATAGGTTTTACCACCCGCCAAAGATGATGGAACCCCGCTTTGCGCCAAAACCACTGCATTGGCACCAATGGTTAGTGTTTTACTTACCCCAACCTGGCCCCAAAGGGTTACGCCATCCTCAATAATGGTTCCGCCACCAATACCCACCTGTGCGGCAAACAAACAGTTCCTGCCAACAGTGGTATCATGGCCTATATGTACCATATTATCCAGTTTCGACCCCTTTCCTATCCTTGTTTCGGCAGTAACCCCACGGTCAATAGTGCAACCTGCCCCAATTTCTACCTCATCTTCTATCACCACATTACCACAACTCTGCATCCTTTTATAGCGTACGTCACGGTCTTTTTTTGCATTATAATAAAATGCATCACTACCAATTACGGTTCCGGCCTGTATCACAACATTGTCTCCGATAATGGTAAAGTCGAGTAAAGAAACGTTAGGATGTACCACACAATTTTTTCCGATAATTACCTCGCGGCCGATAAAAACATTGGGCATGATAACAGAACCTTCACCAATTTTCACATCATCACTTATTAATTTACTGGCCGCGGTAAACGGACGAAAATGATTTACGATTTTCAGGTAAGCTTCAAAAGGTTCTTTCACCACTAAAAGGGTTTTCCCTTCCGGTATCAAAACATCTTTTGTATTAATGATGATGAAATTTGCTTCACTGTTCAAACATGTATCATAGTATTTTGGATGGTCAACAAAAACAAGATCGCCTCTCTCCACTTTGTGTATTTCGTTGATGCCGGATGCCTCTGCAGCAAGGTTACCTGCTACTTCGGCCTGGATCAATTGGGCTATCCATTGTGCTGAAACTGGGGCTGGAAACTTCATAACTGGCTTTTTTTGTAAAAATCAAAGGTAATAAGAGTCCCGCAGCAGAAATTTTTTTTACGGCTTTCCCGGGTTTTTCTTGCGTGTTTCTTATCTGTTTTTTCAGTAACAGAAACAGTAAGCTAAATAAAAAAATTTAAATCACTATCTTTTGAAATCCTTTGTTCATCAATGTTTCAGCGAATAATAAAAAAATGATGATAAAAAATAACCAACGCTTTCATGTCAAAATATGCGTTGTTACCAACGCTTTCTAAACCCCGCTATTCACATTCCAAGTCAAAATGTTAATAAAATTGTTTACAAATATTTTTGCATTAGCTAAAAGGTTTTTTAATATTGTGATGGGAAATTTATTTCCCGGTACTTACTAACCCATCCATATACAAAGTCTCGCTTCTGCGGGACTTTTGTTTTTGTATGAATTACTACGCTATAATTTATAAACCTTACCTCACCCTTTCACAATTTTCTGCCGTTGACGGAAAGAAAACGCTGGCAGATTTTTTTGATGTGCCGCGTGATGTATATCCGGTAGGAAGACTCGATAATGACAGCGAGGGTTTATTATTATTAACAAATGACAAGCAATTAAACCATCGCGTACTCGATCCGAAATTTGCGCATGAAAGGGAATATTGGGTGCAGGTAGATGGAGCGATTTTACCTGATGCGATAGCACAATTAATAAAAGGGGTTACGATTAATGTGGATGGAAAATCGTATCACACAAAACCAGGTGCCGTTACTTTATTTGAAAAAAATCCGGAACTGCCGGAAAGGAATCCGCCTATCCGTTTTAGAAAAGAAATTCCTGCACCATGGATAAAAATGATTTTAACGGAAGGTAAAAACAGGCAGGTAAGAAAAATGACGGCACAGGCCGGGTTCCCTACTTTGCGGTTGATCCGCTACCGGATAGAACAATTGACGCTGGAGGGGATGCAGCCCGGCGAAATGACCGAATTATCCCAATCCATCATTTATAAAAAGCTATTTCATGGTAAATTTCAATGAACTATTGGAAAATGGCTACCTGGTCAGTGCCGATCCGTCGAAGTTGGATATCCTGATGATCCATCAATACCTTAGCCAGGAATCCTATTGGGCTAAAAACATTCCCTATGAAGTGGTGGAAAGATCCATTGCGCATTCTTTTTGCTTTGGTGTTTATCACCAAGACAAACAAGTTGGCCTGGCCCGTTTGATTACCGATAAAGCCACTTTTGCTTATCTGGCCGATGTTTTCATCATGGATGAACACCGTGGAAAAGGATTGTCCAAGTGGCTGCTTTCCATTATTCATTCCCACCCCGATATGCAGGGATTAAGAAGATGGATGCTGGGTACACGTGATGCCCATAGTTTGTATGCACAATTTGGGTGGGTGCCATTACCAGCGGAGATAGTGCCAAGATTTATGCAATTACATAATCCGGATGTTTACAACCACAACCCGTAACCCGTAACCTGCAACCCGAAACCTATATTGCTGAACATATACAGGATAAAGCGTTTTACGCTAACCGTTCAGCATGTAACGTTTATCACTAATTTTGCGGCTCTTCAAGCAATAAGAAAATTATGAGCCAAACCCATTTGTCTGAGCAGGAACTGATCCGCCGTGAGAAACTGATTAAGCTGCAGGAAGCGGGCATAAATCCCTACCCTGCACCCTTGTATCCTGTAACACATTATTCAATAGATATTAAAGATCATTACACCGAAGAAACCAAAGAACAATTTGCATCTCTGTGTGTGGCGGGCCGTATCATGAGCATTAATGATAAAGGGAAAGTATTTTTTATAAAGATCCAGGACAGTAAAGGCATTATACAATTGTATGTGAAAAGGGATGATCTCTGTGCCGGAGAAGAGAAATCGTTCTGGGATAACGTGGTGAAACATGGCCTTGACCTTGGCGATATCATCGGTGTAACCGGTTTTGGCTTTATAACTAAAACAGGCGAAACATCTATTCACACCCAAACCTTAACACTGCTTACCAAATCCTTAAAGCCTTTACCGATTATTAAAAGGGATGATGAAGGTAATGTTTTTGATGCGGTTACCGACCCCGAGTTCCGCTATCGCCAGCGGTATGTAGACCTGATTATCAATCCTGAAGTAAAACACACATTTGTAAAAAGGACGCAACTGATCAATACCATCCGTGAGTTCCTGAATGCACAAGGTGCAGTAGAAGTAGACACACCTGTTTTGCAGGCCATTCCCGGCGGTGCAGCTGCCCGGCCCTTTGTTACCCATCACAATGCATTAGATGTTCCCTTTTACCTTCGTATTGCCAATGAGTTGTATTTGAAACGATTGATCGTGGGGGGGTTTGATTGGGTATATGAATTTAGCCGCAATTTCCGGAATGAAGGAATGGACCGTACGCATAACCCTGAGTTCACAGTGTTGGAATGGTACACTGCGTACAAAGATTATTTCTGGATGATGGAAACCACCGAGCAATTGTTTGAAAAGATAGCGATGGCCTTACATGGCACCACCGAGGTTCCTGTAGGAGATAAGGTCATCAGTTTTAAAGCACCGTTCAAACGTATCAGTATCCATGATTCGATAAAAGAAAATACAGGTATTGATGTAAGCGAAATGAATGAAGCTGGACTTCGGGATGTATGTAAACAATTACATGTTGATGTACCCGGAAATATTGGTAAAGGAAAACTGATTGATGAAATATTTGGTGCTACCAGCGAGCATACATTCATACAACCTACATTCATTATAGATTACCCGATAGAGATGAGCCCGCTCACTAAAAAACACCGCAGCAAACCCGGACTGGTAGAACGTTTCGAGTTAATGGTAAACGGAAAAGAAATTGCCAATGCTTACACTGAGTTAAACGACCCCATTGATCAAAGGGAACGTTTCGAAGAACAGGCTGCACTGATGGAGCGTGGCGATGATGAAGCGATGTTTATTGACCACGATTTTTTACGTGCCCTGGAATACGGTATGCCACCAACCTCCGGTATCGGTATCGGTATAGACCGTTTGTGTATGTTGATGACGAACCAGGTATCTATACAGGATGTATTATTATTCCCGCAGATGCGACCGGAAAAATTAGATTAATACAGGCGCAACAGGATGATAATCCATAGACAATAGATCATGATTCATGGACTATTATCTATGGACTTCTTTTTGTAGATTGCTATACCAAACCATCTCAACTGCCAATGAAATATCTAAAAGTATTGTATGTCCAGGTAATCATTGGCATTGTATTAGGTGTATTTACCGGATGGCTGTTTCCTTCTTTTGCACCGATGGCAAAACTGATCAGTGAGACTTTTATCAACATGATTAAAATGGTCATCACACCGGTGATATTTTTAACTATTGTGTTGGGTATATCCGGGGCAGGCGACTTAAAAAAAGTAGGCAGGGTAGGCGGTAAAGGATTACTTTATTTTGAGATCGTTACCACATTTGCGCTTATTATCGGGCTGGTGGTGGCTAATGTATTAAAACCGGGTGCAGGTATTGCCACCGATCATCTTCCCAAAGAAAATTTAGACAAATACACATCAGCAGCAAAGGAAATGAACTGGGGGGAGTTCTTTTCGCATATCGTTCCCAATAATATTATGGATTCATTTGCCAAAGGCGATCTGCTGCAGGTGCTTTTCTTTGGTGTGATCTTTAGTGTGGCTATTACCAAAATGGGCAGCGGCGGAACCAAACTCATTTCCATGTTCGAAAACCTGAACAAGGCTTTCTTTAATGTGATACATATTGTAATGAAATTTAGTCCCATCGGTGCTTTTGGCGGGATGGCTTATACCATCGGAAAATTTGGTTTTGCCAGTTTAGTGGTACTGGGTAAGCTGTTGCTTTCTTATTATATCACTTCGCTGGTATTCATTTTTGTGGTGCTGAACCTGATTGGACGATATTATGGTTTTAGTGTTTGGAAACTATTGGTGTATATTAAAGAAGAACTACTGATTGTTTTAGGAGCCAGCAGCAGCGAAGCCGTACTGCCCAATATTATGGAAAAATTAGAAGCAGCGGGTTGTGAGCGGAGTGTGGTAGGATTGATCATTCCCACGGGCTATAGTTTCAATTTAGATGGAACAACTATTTACCTGAGTATGGCTACTATATTTTTAGCGCAGGTATTTAATATTGATCTATCGCTTACGCAACAGCTAACCATCATCGGTATCCTGCTTATCACCAGTAAAGGCGCAGCGGGTGTAACCGGCAGTGGCTTTATTGTATTGACCTCTACCTTAACTATTTTAAAAGTTATCCCGTTAGAAGGCCTTGCCTTATTAATTGGTGTCGATAGATTTATGAGTGAAGGAAGGGCACTTACTAATATGATAGGTAATACCATTGCCACCATCGTTATTGCTAAAAGTGAAAAGGCAATTGATATGGATATGTATAGGCGGGTGGTGGAGAAGAGGGTGTGAGTTGTAAATGGTGAATATGACTATAGAGAAAGATGCTCACTACTGCCTACTCACCATTCACAACTCACCATCAATCTCTGTAATTCAAGGCCGGTTTTCTATCGCCTAATAAAGCCTTATACTGGTAATCCCCTTTCGATTTTTTAAATTCTTCTTTGGCCCTGGTTATTAACCCGGCATCTGTAAAAAGATCAATGGCGGTTAAAGCCATGGTTTTGGCAGCTACCATCATTCCCTTGGTACCTATTTCTGTTCCATCGCAGGCAACAGCCTGCCAGCTGTGTGCCGCGGTGCCGGGTATCCAGGTGGCTGCTTCCATGCCTACGGTGGGAACGGCGTAACTAACATCACCCACATCAGTAGAGCCGCCTCCTGCATCAATAACGGATTTTAACGGAGCAATTGTGGCTGCTTTATCTATAGCGGGTGATGGGTAAGTAAAAGAGGATTGTATTTTTTTGCCAAACTCAATTTCTGCTGGGGAATAAGTAACACCACCCACTTTTTGTAAATTCTGTTGCATGGCTTCACCCAATGTTCGGTTGATCAGCAGGTCATGTGTTCCGCCAATGATCTCATAATCTACTTTTGTTTCAGTACCCATGGCCGCACCTTTAGCGGCTTTTACCAGTCTTTCGAAAATACTTACGACCCATTCCCTTTTCGGGTGACGGACATAATAAAATACTTCTGCAAAATCAGGAACCACATTCGGTGCCCTGCCACCCTGCGTGATTACATAATGAATGCGGGTTTCCTGGGGAACATGTTCACGCATCATATTTACCATATTGTCCATAGCTTCTACACCATCTAATGCCGAACGACCTTTTTCAGGGGCCATAGATGCATGTGCCGAAAGGCCATAAAAACGGAACTTGGCAGATGTGTTGGCCAATGCGCTGGTCATGGTAACACTGTTTGCATCTGCAGGGTGCCAGTGCACAGCAACATCCACATCTGTAAATAATCCTGCACGGACCATGTATACTTTGCCGCTGCCACCTTCTTCCGCAGGGCAACCATAAACTCGGATGGTACCGGTTAATTTTTTGGCTTCCATCATTTTTTTTATTTCAATACCTGCAGCAACCGATGCGGTACCAAACAGGTTATGCCCGCAACCATGGCCGGCATCAATACCCGCAACGGGTTTCTTTTCGGGAACGGCATCCTGCGATAAACCGGGGAGTGCATCATATTCTGCAAGAATGGCGATCACGGGTTTACCACTTCCATAACTGGCTACAAAGGCTGTGGGCATACCAGCCACACCTGCCTGCACAGTAAACCCATTACTTTGTAATGTTTGCTGAAGGAGGGAGGAACTTTTTTGTTCTTTGTAGCCTACTTCTGCATAGCCCCAAATCTGTAAAGCAATTTTTTTATAGGCATCATATTTTACATCGATGCTTTTCATGGCTTCTTCTTTTAAAGTAGAAGTCGTTGCTTTTTGTGCGTGTAATACAATTAAAGCCATACATAGTGAGGCAGTCAGCAAGGTCTTTTTCATGATAAACGATTTCAAATAAATTAAACAAACAGATCCCTATACAATTCCGCACCGGGAACAACAGAATAATGACTAAGATCAGTAATCCCTTGTGCAGCCATCACTTCTTCGTCAATAAAAGTATTACCGCTGCATTGCGCAGCTGTTTTTGATAAAATATAATATACCGCATCTGCGATAATCTCCGGCGTTCGGCTCATTTTTGCCAGTGCTTCGCCACCTAATAAATTCCGTACGGCAGCAGTATCAATCGTTGTTCTCGGCCATAAGGCGTTGGAGGCAATTCCTGCACCTTTCAATTCTGCTGCCCAACCCAATGCTAGCATACTCATACTATATTTAGTAATGGTATAAGCAATATGCCCGCCTAACCATTTGGGATTGAGATTGATGGGGGGCGATAAGGTAATGATATGTGGATTGTTTCCTTTTCTGAGATGTGGGATGCAATGTTTACCCATTAAAAAAGTTCCGCGAACATTGATGCTTTGCATCAGGTCGAAACGTTTCGATTCTGTTTGTTCTGTGGGAGTAAGTTGAATGGCTGATGCATTGTTGATCAATACATCAATCCCGCCGAATTTGTCAACAGCCTGCTGTACGGCAGCCTGTATCTGGTCCTCATGACGAATATCCACCTGTACTGCCAATGCTTTGCCGCCTGCAGCTTCTACTTCCTGCGCAGCAGAAAAAATAGTACCGCCAAGGCGGGGGTCTTCTTCTACACTTTTGGCAGCGATAACGATATTGGCGCCTTCTCTGGCTAAACGCAGGGCAATGGCTTTGCCTATACCGCGACTGGCGCCGGTAATAAAGACAGTTCTGTTTTTAAATGGCATAAGAAAATTGTTAGAAGATAAATGTACGGGATGTGCATGCTCCTTCAATCAGCTATGTTTCAAAATCTTTTGGGTATTTGTGCCTTTGCGAAAAAGAATTACCAGCCTAAGAAATCTTTAATCACTACTTCGGTCTCGGCACAGGCTTTCTCCAGATTATCATTTAAAATGGTTTTGGTGAAATGATGACTGAACGACATTTCATAACTGGCTTTACTTACCCTGGTGGCAAGACTTTCGGGTGTTTCGGTGCCGCGGCTTTCGAGCCTTCGCTTGAGTTCCTCTACAGAAGGTGGTTCTATAAAAATGGACAGGCAATCGCCGGCAAATTGTTGTTGCACATGAATGGCACCTTGTACATCAATATCCAGCATGGGTATTTTTCCTTCATTCCATATCCTTTCGAGTTCATTTTTTAATGTGCCATAGTATTTGCTTTCGTACACCATTTCCCATTCAATAAAAGCGTTCTCGTCTATTTTCTGCCTGAAATCTGTTACGCTCATAAAATAGTATTCAATACCCGTTTGCTCATCTCCTCTGGGCAACCGGGTAGTAGCGGAAATGGAAAAAGATAGTTTTGGGTATTTACCGATAAGAAAACGGGTGATGGATGTTTTGCCTGAGCCCGAAGGGGCCGTAAGTATGATGAGTTTCCGTAAGGACATGCAGTAAGTTTGAGGCAAAGAAACAATTTAATCATGAATCGTGAGGCGTGAATCGTGAGTAGATGATTATATAGGATAAACTCCCCATTCACGTCTCATAACTCACGATCTCCAAACAATCTTATCTGCCAGGGGAATATTTCTTTTTCCTTCTGTCAACGGTTCATCGGTATAGCCCATGTATAATAAGCCCAGAATATTGTCGTCGGCAGCTAATCCAAGATGATTTTTCATGGCGGGGTGATGTGTCATGCCGCCGGTACTCCATAAAACGGCAATATCCAGTGCAGCTGCACCCAATAATATATTTTGAATAGCGGCAGCAACGGCAGCAAATTCTTCTTCGGCAGGAATACTATTACTTACAGACCGCTTCATATATACGAGTACAATATGCGAAAGCGTATTACCCTGCTGTACCAGTTTCTCGTATTTTGCCTTGGTGAATTTATCAGGTGCTGTGTTTATCTTGTATAATTCAGCGTGCTCAAAACAGAATTCTTGTATGGCCGCATTTTCATACACTATAAACCGCCATGGTTCAGTAAGGCCATGGGTGGGTGCCCAATCAGCCAGTTCCAGTAATTGATGAATAAGGGAAGCTGCTATCTTTTTACCATTCATGAGAGCAGGTTTTGTACTTCTCCGGTTTTGAATAATGTTGCGCAGGGTATTAAATGTATCCATTGGGCAAAGGTATTATTGAGAATGGATATTTTCTATACTTATTGATTGTCTGCTATGTTGGTCGTCTCACTATAGCTGTTCGGAAGATATTCCGAAAAAGGCGCTAAGAAAGAAAATAATAGGCCAGGCATATCTTTGCGACTTTGCATCTTACGGGTCTTTGCGTGAAAATATAATCCTCCGAACAGCTATAGCCGTGCGATCAACATAGGTGCAGGAGGCGACCAACATCTGCGCATAGTGCTTATATTTATTAAATAAGCCCAAATAAAAAACCAGGGACAATGAAAAATATACTATTTACCCTATTCATTCTCTCTTTGTTTTCCTGGAATAATATTCAGGATAACCGTACAAAATATTTCCCTGTAGCAGTGGAATCTGTTGAACGTATCCCTGCAAAAGAAAATGTTTGGGTGTTCCTTCTGGCCGGGCAATCTAATATGGCAGGGCGTGGTTTTGTTGAGCCACAGGATACCCTGCCCAATAAAAGAATCCTAACCATTGATGTTGCAGGCAACCTTATATATGCCAAAGAACCTTTGCATTTTTATGAACCTACCCGTAATGGACTTGATTGCGGATACTCTTTTGCGAACACATTAATCAAACATATTCCCGACAATATCACTATCCTGCTTTTACCAACAGCCATCGGTGGCAGTTCCATCAGTCAGTGGCTGGGTGATTCCAGCTACAGGGGCGTTAAGCTGCTGACGAATTTCCGCGATAAAGTCGCCATCGGTAAAAAGTACGGACAGATCAAAGCGGTGCTTTGGCACCAGGGCGAGAGCGATGCCAATAAAACAGCTATCCTTTTATACAAAGACAGGTTGGCTCACTTGTTTACGGTGTTCAGATCCGTTATTCAAAATAACCAATTACCTGTTTTGGTAGGGGAACTGGGCTCCTATTCAAACAATAATCAAAACTGGCAATTGATCAACCAGGCAATTCATAATTATTCCTTGCAGGATATGAATGTATCGGTGATAAGCACCAAGGAGCTTATTCATAGAGGAGATACTGTTCATTTTAATTCAGAAGGGCAAAGGCTGCTTGGCGAAAGATTTGCCCAGGTATATATTGATAAAATAAAATAATTAAACATCTGCCCTCTTTTTTTAAAAGTGTATCCATAATAAAAACAGCCACCCATGTAAAAAGGGTGGCTGTTGTATTAAAGCAATTCCCTGTTAATTATCTGTTTCCAGGTTTACCACTTCGTAAGCATCCCTGCCGTTGAGCAAAATAGGCTGAAACAAAGTATTGTTGTATTGCAGGTAAGTAATATTGCCTACCCTAACGTCTGTAGCACCTTCAGGTAAGTCATATACCACCGCTCCCGGAGGTGCCTCAGTAACTGAAAAACCATTAATATCAGAAACGTAAAAAGTACCCGCAAAATAATAATAGGAATATTCCCCAAGGTTAATGGTGCTGTAACCATTTGGCAGATACCTGATAAATGCGCCTGATGGAGCGGGTATTACCCTGTAACCATTATTGTACGGAGAATAATAAATACCCTGATCGTAACGGTAATACTGGTCGTTCAATGTAATGGTTATGGCACCAAAACTTAAAGCCGCCATAAAAAAGCCTACCGGGTGAAAGAATGATCCATAAAAATATGGCTGGTAAGGATGATAAGCATAGTTATAATAACTGTAATACCTGTTGCCTTGCCATATTACCGGCGGGCGGTTATAGATCGGACGATAGTAACTTCCATTATTAGACCTGTATCCATAATTACCTGAAACCCGGCCATTATCACGGTACCGGTAATCGTTATCAGGCCTGTAACCAGGCGACTGCCTTACTACCGGCGACCTGTTATTGTAAGGTCTTTGATATATGTCCTCTTGCCTTGGGCTATTGGGTTGCCTTTGAGGACTGGAAGGCTGCATACGTTCAGATTGTCTCTGACGAATATCTGCAGTTCTTTGATTTTCATTTTGTCTTTGCTGATCGGAAGGTTGCATGCGTTCAGGTTGTCTCTGACGAATATCTGCCGTTCTTTGATTTTCATTTTGTCTTTGCTGATCAGAAGGTTGCATGCGTTCTGGTTGTCTCTGAGGAATATCTGCCGTTCGTTGATTTTCATTTTGTCTTTGCTGATCAGAAGGTTGCATGCGTTCTGGTTGTCTCTGACGAACATCCTGCGTCCTTTGATTATCATATTGTCTTTGACGTGTATCTGTCGGATTCTGGATGTTAGATGAGTTCTGCGGATTCGATGACCGTTCTCTCTCGGCATGCCTTTGTGCTACAACAAGTGTATTGCCTGATATTAACAGCACTGCTAAAACAATTGCATATATTTTGTGGAAGGGAGTAGAAGTTTTCATGGTTAAATAATTTGATTCAATAAATAATAAGGCAATAGTTGTGCCGTTAAAATGAAGACTTCCTGTTTACCGATTATAGCATGCTTTACACCGCCATTAACAAAGGTGTATCAGGTAAATAAGTTGCCCCGTAATTGTAATAACCCATCACAAATTGTTAAGGAAGGGAAATACTTATCTTGACAGGTAGTTATATTTTAAAACATTGAAGAGAAGTCATTTATGATTTCCTGTTTGGCAAAAGTAAAAAAGTAAAGCAGACCTTCCTGTTTTGACACCCATGATCGGAGAAGAAGTTAATTGGAAAAACGGGTACCAGGTTTTTTCTAAATGGTGGGAAGTGCAGTAGAACAGCACGGTTGTAAATTACCCGCTATACTTACATTTTTAGATGATTCGATTTTTAGCATTAGTATTTTTGAATACACAAACACCACGCTTGATAATTAAGGCACCCTTGTAATATCCGCCCCCAAATTTCGTAACCGCTCATCAATGTATTGATACCCACGGTCTATCTGTTCAATATTCTGTATCACACTTTTTCCTTCGGCACTTAATGCGGCAATAAGGAGGGCCTGTCCGGCACGTATGTCAGGACTGCTCATGGTAATGCCGCGTAAATTATTTTTTCTGCCCAGTCCGATTACGGTGGCCCTGTGTGGATCACAAAGTATGATCTGTGCGCCCATATCAATCAGTTTATCTACAAAGAACAAACGGCTTTCAAACATTTTCTGGTGAACCAATACACTGCCCCTTGCTTGTGTAGCCACTACCAAAACAATACTTATCAGGTCGGGCGTAAAACCCGGCCATGGGTGATCGTAAATAGTTAAGATTCCGCCATCTAAAAAAGTCTGTATCTCATAAACGTCCTGTGCCGGAATATAAATATCATCCCCTTTGATCTGGAATTGGATACCCAGCTGTTGAAATTTTTCAGGTATCACACCTAAATGTTCTATACCTGCATCTTTAATGGTGATTTCACTTTGTGTCATAGCCGCCAGGCCAATAAAGCTCCCGATCTCTATCATATCCGGTAACATGCGGTGCTCAGTTCCGCTTAATGAGGCAACACCTTCAATAATGAGCAGATTGCTTCCGATACCGCTGATTTTTGCCCCCATCCGGTTCAGCATCTTACAAAGCTGTTGTACATAAGGTTCGCAGGCTGCATTGTAAATAGTAGTGGTGCCTTCTGCCAATACAGCGGCCATGGTAATATTGGCTGTGCCGGTAACAGAAGGTTCATCCAGCAACATGAATACACCTTTGAGTTGCGGGGAGGATAATTTAAAACAACCCAACACTTCATCATACGCATATTTGGCACCTAATTTTTCAAAACCAATAATATGTGTATCCAATCTTCGGCGGCCAATTTTATCGCCGCCCGGTTTGGGTATATATGCGCGTTTAAACCTGGTAAGCATAGGGCCCGCAAACATCACACTACCACGAAGACGGCCCCCTTTTTTCCTGAATGCATCCGATGCGAGGTAATCTGCATCAATACTATCAGCCTGGAACCTGCAGCTGTCTTTTGTGAGGCGGGTTATTTTTACACCAATATCCCCAAGCAATTCTATCAGCAGGTTCACATCGAGTATATCCGGGATATTGGATATGGTTACAGGCTCCGCTGTTAATAAAACAGCCGATAATATCTGCAATGCCTCATTCTTTGCCCCTTGCGGAATGATATCGCCCTTTAATTTATTACCCCCAATTACTTCAAATGAACTCATATACGATTGATTGGAAATTTGTTGATCCTGTTAACATAGCGAATATAGTTTATTGACTTATTTGTTTACGTCTATGGTTGGCAAAACTTACTGACCGGAAATAAAAAAAGCACCGGAAAACTCCGATGCTTTTTAATAGTATTAGGAAACCAGTATCCTATAGGCGGATACTTCTCAATATCTCTTTTTAAATTGCCCGCCGCTACGGCCATCGGTTCTTCCGCCACTATTACCGCTGTTCCGGTTATTATCCCTTGGGCCATTGCCATTACCGCCGGCGTTTCGGTTATTATTGTTCCGGCCATCGGTTCTTCCACCACCACCGGCCCTGTTATCCCTTCCGCCACTTGCACCCCTGTTACTGCCGCCGCTGCGTCCGCCAAAATTTTGCTGCCAACGTCCGCCGCCGTTACTGCGGGGATATTCATCGCGTTCAAAATTCTGATTACGGTGTTTAATATATGGGGTATTACTAAATTCCAACTGACCGCCGGTAATGCTGTTCAACTCGGTACGGATCGTATCATCATGCACCAGTTCTTTATGCCAGTTGCTGTAAGCCAGCTTCATATAATAAGCGATGGCATGCGCAAAGCCAGCTTTCTTTTCAGGATCTTCTTCCAGCAGGGCCTTATTAATCACCACTTCCAGGTTCTTACCCAAATGCGCATATTTCGGATGGCGCTTAGGATAAGGCAATGGGTCGGGCTTTAATTTATACGTCTCTTTTTGTGGAATAGGATATGGGCTATCTACTTCTAACTTAAAATCACTGATAAAGAAAAGATGGTCCCAAAGCTTATGCCTGAAGTCTTCTACATTCTTTAAATGCGGGTTTACGAAACCCATTAATTCTATTACACACAGGGCCTGTTGCTGACGTTTTTCCTTGTCCTCAATAGTCAATAAATACTCCACCATCCGCTGAACGTGACGGCCGTATTCTTTCATACCCAGGTAATTTCTTTCGGTATTGTATTCCATAACATGATTAATCACAATGGCAAATGTAAGTAATATAACCGCTGATTCCTATGATTTAAGGATATGATTGGGAATATATTCACGTTCAATCCCTTCAATTTTATTACAGCCCTAAATGGCTGATAAAAGGTTTTTTACCCGGCTATGGTTCAATATGGCATCGCCGGTTGTGACACTCACTTCAGGGTTCAGAACAACACTCGGCCATCCCAAACAGCCAAAAAATCCTATCCATCATACCCTCTAATCATATCAATCTGCGCTTTATCTTCGCTCTATGGAACAGTTAGTGCAACAGATTAATGCCTACAGGCAGGAGATTGCAGCGGTTGAAGCAGCTACACCCGATGCGGTAGAAGAATTCCGTATCAAATGGCTCGGCACCAAGGGATTGGTAAAAACCATCATGGGTGAAATGCGCAACGTGCCCAACGAAAGTAAAAAAGAATTCGGCCAGGTACTAAACGATTTCAAGCTGTTTGTAGAAAATAAATACGAAAGCCTAAAAGAAAACAACTCCGGACGCCAGGTTCCAGACGCCAAACTCATCGATTGGAGTTTACCGGGCGATCCCATTGCCGTAGGTACCCGTCATCCATTAAGCATTGTCCGAAACCAGATCGTTTCTATATTCCGGCGCTTAGGTTTTGCAGTTGCCGAAGGCCCCGAAATAGAAGACGACTGGCACAATTTCGGTGCGATGAATTTACCCGAAGACCATCCTGCCCGTGATATGCAGGATACTTTTTATATCAATCAAAACCCGTCGTGGCTCTTACGTACACATACAAGCAGTGTACAGGCAAGGGTGATGGAAACACAAAAACCACCTATCCGTGTTATCTGTCCCGGCCGCGTTTACAGAAATGAAACCATTAGTGCAAGGGCGCATTGCTTCTTTCACCAGGTAGAAGGATTGTATATTGATGAAAACGTAAGTTTTGCCGACCTGAAGCAAACGCTTTACTTTTTTGTGCAGGAAATGTTTGGTAAAGATGTGAAAGTGCGGTTCCGCCCCAGTTATTTCCCCTTCACCGAGCCAAGTGCAGAAATGGATATCAGTTGTCTCATCTGTGGTGGAGAGGGTTGTAATATTTGTAAACACACGGGCTGGGTAGAAATATTAGGTAGTGGAATGGTACATCCACATGTACTCGATAATTTCGGAATCGATTCAAATAAATATACCGGCTTTGCCTTTGGTATGGGCGTGGAACGTATTACCCAACTCAAGTACCAGGTGAACGACCTCCGCTTATATTCGCAAAACGACGTACGTTTTCTGAAACAGTTTACCGGCGTCGTGTAATATCCGGTACAACTAACAAAACGGTCTGTTGTTCGCTTCATATCTCCACTGTATATCAGATTACTTATATGGTAACGATGATATACATTTCATTACCGGCACCGGGTTAGGCGCGCCTAATTCTATGGTATTCGCCATTCTTTTGATAAAAACGTAATCTTTTGGGGCGAAAACAGCGTATTTATAAGACGTGGGGGAATAATTCCCCTATCTTACCAAGGTAACAACCCCCTAATTTTCTATATATGCTCGCCATCCTGTGTTTTTTCTTGGGACATTGGTTCCTGTCTTTATTTTTTCATTCCTTCTTTCTACATCGTTTTTGTTCCCATAAAATGTACACAACGAGCAAAAACTGGGAGCGTACTTTTTATTTTACAACCTGGTTGGTGCAGGGTTCCTCTTTTCTGGTTCCCAGGGCTTATGGTGTTATGCACCGGATGCACCATACTTTTAGCGATACCGAGCAGGATCCGCATTCCCCGCATTTTTTCAGGGATGTATACCAGATGATGCAAAGCACTATCCTGATCTTCCGCGGGTTTTTAACGGGGAAAAATTTGCCTGATGCACAATTCACCGCTGAATACCTGCCTGTTTGGGATAAATTAGACAGGTTCGGGCATCATATTATTACCCGCCTCCTGTTTGGCGCGGCCTATACTGCCTTCTATATTTATTTTGCCCCCAATGCCTGGTGGTTCTTATTATTACCGATTCATTTTTTAATGGGCCCTATACAAGGTGCGATCGTAAACTGGTGCGGTCATAAATACGGGTACAGCAATTTTGAGAATGGCGATCATTCAAAAAATACGTCTCCTTGGGGAATTTTGTTAATGGGCGAGTTGTTCCAGAACAACCACCACTATGCAAAAAATGATGCCAACTTCGCCAAAAAATGGTTTGAATTCGATCTTACTTATTTTATTATGCGTGGATTACATGCAGTAAGGATTATTGAACTTACTTCCAAAAAAAGGGTTGCTGTTCAGGTGAGCGAAGCAGCCTAACTGTTCCTCTGTGAAACCGCAGAGGGTTCAATTACTAACTTTACCGAGCACCAATTTTTTCACAGTATGGTTCACGCCACCAAAGGCATTGTATTGCGTACGGTAAAGTATGGCGATACCAGTATCATCACTACGGTATACACCGAGCTGTTTGGTGTACAGAGTTATATTGTAAAAGGTGTGCGGCAAAGCAGTAAAACATCTGCGGGCAAAGCCAGTTTCTTTCAACCCGCTGCCATGCTCGATATGGAGGTATACCATAATGAGCAGAAACAACTGCAATTCATCAAAGAATTCCAATGGAGTTATTTGTATGAGCATGTATTGTTTGATGTGGTAAAGAATACCGTAGCTACTTTTGTAATAGAACTATTGCAACACAGTCTGAAACAACCCGAGGCCAACCCTGAATTGTTTTATCTGATAGAAGATACCCTGAAACAATTGGATAAAGGAAACGACACCTTAACCGGTAACCTGCCTCTATACTTTGCTTTGCACCTCTGTAGTGAATTGGGGTTCCGTATGCATGGAAATTACAGTGAACAAACACCGGTGCTCGATTTGCAGGAAGGTATGTTCATTGCAGAAAAGCCAACGCACCCTTATTATATTGATGGTGTATTGGCCGAAACCACTTCGCAGTTAGCCGCTATCCGTTTTTATAATGACCTGGAAAACATATCACTCACCCGTATTGTAAGGAGGGAATTGTTGCAGGCTTACCAAACATATCTTGCCTTACATATCCATGATTTTGGGGAGATGCGGAGTTTGGCGATTTTGCAGGAAATACTTTCGTAAAAAAACGCTGGGTTGAAAAAAGCTATTCACCGCGGAGTGGCGGAGAGCGGAAAGGTCTCGCTGACGGTTATAATAATCTGGATATTGTTGATTTTTGATGAATAGAATAGTTCTCCGGTTGCTTAAGTAATAGTATTCCCGGCTGCTTACCTTTTTTAAAACTCCCCAGCCTATCATCCATCTGCAAAGCCCTGGCTCCATTGATGGTGGCCCATTGTAATAATTCAGACAGGGGTATTGATGGAAAAAGCCGGGTAATGGTTTTTAATTCATCGAGTACACTAAGGCTCCGGTTACTCGCAAGGCTATCCGTTCCGATAACAATTTGGCAATTATTCTTACGTAACATATTAATGGGCGGAACAGCCTTTTCTATGTATTGATTGGCATTAATACAAATACACCAACTCACGATTGACGATTGACGATTCACGAACAATACATCTTCCTCCCTTGTAAACGTATTATGCACCAGCAATACCTGCTTTGCTTTCGAAAGTTTATGAAAGTAAGATTGCAAACTGCTTTTGCCTGTTGGATGAAAAAAAGAAGTATCCATATTCATCATTCCATACATGCGCATAAAATCACCTCCGCCTTTTTCAAAAAGGGTATCTTCAAAATCTGTTTCCTGGTTATGAATGGTAACGGTGTTGTTTTCAAAACAGGGAGATAGTAATTCCCATAGTTCATCTGAAACAGAATAAGGGGCATGTGGGGATAAAGAATTTTGAATTTTGAATTTTGAATTTTGAATTTGAGAGAAGATAGTAAGAAAGTTAAATGCTCTTTCAAACCTCGTTTGTGCCACCACCGGCAGCCAACCACTTGCTTCTATAAAATTATAATAAGCGAGTCTTTGTAATTGTTTTTGAGGCAGGGTGAGTGTGTTATTACAGATATCACCTACTGCTACAATGCCATTGATCAGCATTTCATCTTCTGCTTGGGCAATGGCAGCTAAAATTTCTTCTTCAGGAAAATGCCGTTCGTTTACTACTTTAAAAACAAAATCAACCAGCCCGGTTTCTTCAGGTATCAAATCTCTCATGTGACTTAGTTCGAGGTGGCAGTGGCAATTGATAAAACCGGGGGTTAGGGTACCGTCGAATTGTTGGATATCCCCGCCAGCTTCAGTTACAGGCACGATATTTTCAATTTTCCCCTTTTCATCAGTGATCAATACCGTATCTGCACCCAGCATTTCTATGCCTGTGAACAATTGGGTCGCCTGGAATTTGTGGTAAGACAAAATTTACTGGAGTTCGTATTCTTTAATTAAAGCTTCTGCAGGTATGCGAAGAATTTTACTAAATTTCCGGATCATGGTTAGCGATAAAGCCTGCTTATAATTCAAAACTTTACTCACTGTGCCTTTATCACCATATTCACGGGCAAGATCTGCCGGTTTATAGCCAAAATCTTCCATTCTTATTTTGATGAACTCGATAGGATCCAGTTCGGGCAATGTAGATTGCCTTTTTCCATAATCATCAATTAAAAAAGCCAGCAGCATTTTTTCTTTATGATCCGCCGAGTTTTTTTTTGCATATTTCACCTGCTGAAAACGCTCAGAAGCCTTTTCATAATCCGTCTCATTCTCTAAAAGGAACCAGCTATTTTTCATAATTCTTTTTCTAAATAGTTGCAGCTTCTATTTTATCATACTCACTGTGTGTACCAATAAATCTAATATCTAAAAGGCTGTCTTCATAATCAAGCTCGGCCACCAGTCTGTATGTATTATGTAGTATTTCAAACCTTGCTCTTTTATTAGGCAGCATTTTAGCGTTTGGAAAGTCTTTTAATATATCCTGGTTCTTTTTCCAGTCTGCTTCTTCCGCGGCTCTCCGCCATGCAGCCAAACTTCTTCTTGCATTAGCATGTTGCTTTGCAAATTTTTCGAGTAGCATTGGTTGGATGATCTTCATACAGTTGTTTTAATCGGTTCATAATGGTTCGATTTAAATAAATGAATGAAATACTTGTAAATGCTAATCGAAACATAAAAATACACAATAGTTGGTAATTTGCCAACTATTGCAAAAATACAACCTGATAGTATCGACGTGTTCAGGTAGAAATACTCTTTGATAGTCGTTTTTTAACCCCAATAATTTATTAATTAAAAAGATTCTTTGTTATGAAGCGTGCAACTTAACGGCCAAAAGGCAGCCACCCTCAACCTCCGGAAGTCGAAAAATCCCCTTTTTTATCAGTCCAATAAAATGATCATACAAAATTATTATTGAAAATCAATTAGTTACAAAGGTTCGATATAAAATACTCCCTAAAATCCTTGGAAAAATGAGTGTGAGGGGCCTACCTTCGCCGTCCGAAAAATATCGGGAATATTTAGAACCGGCGGGATAGCGCGGGTTTCATTAAAACAGAAATATTATGAGTAAACTTCATTTCACCACCAAGCATGCGAACTCGGCTACCGTACAGCACAACTGGTATGTGGTTGACGGTACTAATCAAACCGTAGGACGTGTTGCATCGAAAATCGCTGCTGTTCTTCGTGGTAAGAACAAAGCCTATTACACGCCACACGTTGATTGTGGCGATTATGTAATCGTGCTTAACGCAGAAAAAGTTGTTTTTACCGGTAAAAAAGCGGAACAAAAACAGTACATCAATTATTCAGGTTACCCAGGTGGTAAGAAAGAAGAAGTTGCTGAAGACCTGTTGAAGCGCCGCCCCGAAGTAATTATGGAAAGAGCTGTAAAAGGCATGCTTCCTAAAAACCGCCTTGGTCGTAAAATGATCAAGAAGTTATTTGTGTATGCAGGTTCTACGCATTCGCACAGTGCACAACAACCTAAAGAACTTAAATTCTAAACCATTGCTTTCAACGTTAAGCGTTAAGCATTAAGCATAATCAAAATGGAAAAACAAAAAAATGCAGTTGGTCGCCGTAAAGAAGCCGTTACCCGCGTATTCGTAAGCAAGGGAGATGGTAAGATCACTGTAAACGACAAAGATTACAAGGCTTATTTTCCACTGGTGTATTTACAGAACCAGGTTGAAGCGCCCCTGAAAACTGCCGATATGGTAGGCAAATTGGATATCGTTATCAATGCGCAGGGTGGTGGTTTAAAAGGTCAGGCCGAAGCAGCCAAATTGGGAATTGCCCGTGCTTTGCTCGAGGTAAACCCTGATTTCCGTCCTGTGTTAAAAGCAGCCGGACAGCTGAAACGTGATCCACGTGGTGTTGAACGTAAGAAATTCGGTCATAAGAAAGCACGTAGGAGCTTCCAGTTCAGCAAGCGTTAATACAGCCGCGAGCTGCCAGCTTCGAGCCACGAGCATTTTTGCCCGAAGCTCATAGCTTATAGTTCACAGCTTTGGCAAACAAATTCAAATCATTACAATAATCACTTACAATGGAAAATAACACTTCGTTACAACAACAA
>JAYTOS010000384.1:0-3938 GCA_043747705.1 Bacteroidota bacterium | reverse complement strand
GAATTTTGGCTACCCTGCAAGTGGCTCCTTATTAATGGAACATTCTCATAGAGGATGTCTAAAATGGATAATTATGCCCGTATTACACAACCGTGTTTCAAATGAGGAGCTTAAAAAGCGCCTGATGGAAGAGTCTTTTCCGAGAACAACCATTAGTTTTTACCAGTATTTTCCTGTGCAAAATCCACAGGAATTCCGCGACTTTTTATACAAAAACCTGGACGATATAAAGGTATTCGGTAGGATATATATTGCTAAAGAAGGCATTAATGCACAAATAAGCGTGCCCGTTCACCATTTTGAGGCATTCAAATTGTTTCTGTCTTCCATAGAACCATTGAGTGGTCTTCGCTTAAATAAAGCCGTAGAAAATGATGCCCGCCTGAATGATCCAGTAGGCCAAAGGAAAAGTTTTTGGGTATTAAAAATAAAAGTGCGTGATAAGATTGTTGCAGATGGCATTACTGATCCCGGGTTTAGTATGGAGAAAAAAGGGAGATATGTTACTGCCGGCCAGATGAATGAATTGCTGAAAGATCCTGATACGATCGTGATTGATATGCGTAACCACTACGAATATGAAGTGGGCCATTTTGTAAATGCCGTAGAGGTTCCATCCGATACTTTTCGCGATCAGTTACCCATGGCAGTGGATATGATGAAAGGCAACGAAGAAAAAAATATCATCATGTACTGCACAGGAGGTATCCGTTGCGAGAAAGCCAGTGCTTATATGTTGCACAGCGGTTTTAAAAATGTATTTCACCTAGAAGGTGGTATCATCAATTATGCACAACAGGCCAGGGAATTGGCACTGGAAAGTAAATTCATCGGGAAGAATTTTGTATTTGACGATAGGTTAGGGGAAAGAATTACAGAAGATGTAATTTCTAACTGCCATCAATGCGGTAAGCCCTGCGATACGCATACCAACTGTAAAAATAACGGTTGCCATTTGTTGTTTATTCAATGCGCAGAATGTGCAGAGAACTATACAGGCTGTTGCAGTACAGAATGTAAAGAAACGATTCACCTGCCGGCAGAACGTCAAAAAGAAATCAGGAAAGGTATAGAGAACGGTCAAAATATTTTCAATAAAAGTAAGGCAAGGCTAAGGCCGAAGCTTGCTGCGATAAACATATATGAATAATGAATAAGGAATTTCGAATGTTGAAGTAGAAAGCAAATCAATACTCGCAATTTCATTTTTTCACCACCAAAGCAAGATCACTTGATGAAAAAAATACTATGGCTGTTATTATTAGGTAGTGGTACTTTACAGGTACAAGGGCAGTCTTCTTCTGTACGATGCACTGTAAAAGATTTGTATCTGGCCCAGGCAATACCCGGAGCGCTGGTGATTGTGAACGCGAAAGACTCCGTATTGGCTGATGAGAGCGGCGCTTTGCAACTAAATCTGCGGGGGGATAATACAGAAACCCTTATTGTATCGGCGAAAGGCTATACTACCCGCATCATACCGGTTACCAACGAACTTAAAATTGTAAATGTGTTTCTTGAAGCGGTAAATTACCAAACCAATTCGATACAGGTTCGTGGATTGTACAATGGAAAAAGTTTATTGCGAACACCGGGTTCCATTGCAACATTGGTAACCAAAGATTTTCTACGTAACAGCCAAACCTACCTGGAAAACAGTTTTAACCTGCTACCCGGTGTGCGGATGGAACTGCGTAATATAAATACAGGTGCAAGGATCATATTACGCGGATACGGCAACCAGAATAATGTGAACGGAATTGGTTACAAAGCTTATTACAATGATATCCCCCTTACCGATGCAGATGGTACCACTAACCTCGATGACATTGATTTTGCCACACTTGGCAGGGTAGAGGTTTTCAGGGGGCCGGTATCAAGTGTATACGGAACAGGTATTGGTGGTGTGGTAAATCTTTTATCCGAAAAAGCACCGGAAGGAACAACTATCAGGCAATCACTGTTAACAGGGTCTAACGGTTTGTTCCGTACAACAACTTCTGTTGGAATAGGAAATGATAAAACCAATATACTGTTCAATTACGGCCAGCAACGTACCGATGGCTACCGCATGAACAGTAAGTCGAAAAAAGATTTTTGGGATCTGAATGCCACTATTTATAATATCCCCAAAAGTACTATCACCCTTTTTGCGCAATACACCAAATCAAATGATCAGTTATCTGGCCAGGTAGATAGCCTGGGATTGATTAATTATCCTGACAGTGCAGATGTCAGTTATATCAAAAACAATTCGCACAGTGAACTGGAAAGCATACGACTGGGCCTTACACAGGAATATACTTTTTCAAGGTTACTGAGTAATAAGACAACTTTTTTTATTGGTACACAGGAAATAGGACAATCAGTGGCATCCATCCTTACCAAAACAAACCGCAGTAATTTTGGTTTGCGCACAGCGTTTATTTATACTCCCCAGATCGGTAATGTGGCAGCAAGGTTTACATTGGGCCTTGAAGGAATTAAAAATATTATTTATCAAAAATCATACAATCTTACGAACGGTGCATTAAGCACATTGAGAACTGATCAGGAATTGAAGCCCATGCAATGGAATGTTTTTGGAGGAATAGAATTAACACTCGCTAAAAATACATTAATGGTATTCAGTGCCAGCTCTAATTTTATCACGTACGATAATGAAGACCTGCGCGCTACGGGAGGTGGCTATATAAATCAATCCGGTTTCAAAGTATTTAAACCGGTAGTAACTCCACGTTGGGTAGTTAACCACCTTATCAGTAAAAATGTATCCGTGTATTCCAATTACAGTATGGGCTACGCGCAGCCAGGTACCAACCAGTTTATCATTACACAAAACGGAAAAATTAATGATGATGTAAAGCCTGAAATGAGCAATACATTTGAGGTAGGTGCCAAAGCCAGTTTATTAAAGCAAGCACTATATTTTGATTTTGCTTTCTTTAATATGGAAGTATCCGATAAACTGATATTCCAAACTTTTCCGGCAGTAGGTGCGCAGCCGTCATATACTACATTTGTGAATTCGGGTTCGGTTAATTTTACCGGTATGGAAGTCACTATTAACTACGCATATATCCCCAAACAAAAAAGTTTTCTGCAGCTGATAAGGCCATTCCTTTCTTATACATTGAATAGCAGCCGCAATTCTGACCTGAAAAGCGATAATAATAATGCTACAACCACAAAAGATTATACCAACTTAAGAGTAAGCGGGTTGCCAAAAAATATTTTGAATACAGGATTAGATATAGAAGCGGGCGGTGGTTTTTACCTGAATCTGACAGATATGTTTACAGACAGGATGCCCATCACCCTTGATAATACCGTCTTTTCCGATTCATATAATCTCGTCAATATCAGAACAGGATTCAGGAAAGTATTTGGAGAAAATAAATCACCCCGGTTCAGTATGGATATTTATGGGGGAACGAATAATGTATTCAATACCCGTTATGCGCAGTTTGTTGTCATCAACCTTACGCCGGTAAATAATGTAGCACCAAGGTATTTTACACCCGGGCCTAAGTCTACCTTATATGGCGGGATAAGTTTCAGGTATATGTTTAAATAAAACTGGTTCATAACAATAATGAATGCCTCAAACATTTACTATATTACGCCCTGTAACTGCTTTGAAAAAAATATTTTCCATATTAATACTATGCTGCCTGGCAATTTACATTGGTGGATACCATCTCGTATATGCCCTGTACCAAAGTAGTATAAAGCAGGAAATGCGAGCATACCTTGCCACCCATACCGATACAAGGTATGGTTCTTATTTTAATTTTAAAATGGAGAAAAACAGGATTGATGATCCGCTATTTAACTGGGAAGAAAATAATAAAGAATTCAGGTACAAAGGCGAATGGTATGATGTGATTGCCATACAAAAGTCAGGTGATAGTATTCGTATCAGTTCAATAAAAGAT
>JAYTOS010000383.1:0-5273 GCA_043747705.1 Bacteroidota bacterium | reverse complement strand
CTGTAATTGAACGGTATTATTTCTAATTCACATAAGGTTGAAAAGAGAATCATCAGGTAGCTTCTGTTTTTATTGAAGCTGTCCTCAGACTTGCTGCTTTTATCAAGTATTAACCGTACATATTTTCTGGAAATATCAGAAACAAGCATTTGCTCCCACCCCAATGTAAGGATGGCTTTTTCAAACTTGCCAATTGCAGTTTTAATATCCCTTTTAGTCAACTCGGAAATAGACAACATATCATAAGCAGTATTTAAAGCTGCTATAAATGATAACGGTTCATTTACTGGATTACTTTCTTTGTTGAAAGGATTAAAGCCATTTTTAAGGGCTTCCAGTTCCTTATCTATAAGCTTTTGTGTTTCTTCCTGTCGTTCAGGCAATGTTTTAAAGGAATTCATCCCTTTAATCATTACCTGCTTAGCCTTGGGATAACGGAAATCGTAGAATCTATAAACAATAAACCAATCCGGAATAAGCTTTGCTTTCTTGGTTTTCCAGTCTTTGGGATTGACTGATAGTTGGCTGTGGGAACACCCGTTTTGTACCTGAATTTTCATATTGCAGCATTTGTTAGCTTTTTTGTTAGCTAAGTGAAAAATGCTACAGAGCTGATATCAAATAAAAAGGCTGAAACATTGATAATCAACATTTCAGCCTTTGTAGCGAGGAGGAGATTTGAACTCCCGACCTCAGGGTTATGAATCCTGTGCTCTAACCAACTGAGCTACCTCGCCATGTTCCTGGTTAGTTCCGGTTGCGGTTTTCGCTAACGGGCTGCAAATATAGGAGGTTTGGCTAAATGGTAAACCCTTAATAAGCCAAAAGTTTATGTATCCGCTCTATCACTTTGGCGGCAGTGGGCAACATGGCGGCTTCCAGTGTAATATTAATGGGTACTGCAGGCAGGTTTAGTGCACCCAGCACCTCTACTTTAGCATCCAGGAACTGGAAACAATTATGCGAGATCCTGTGTGATAAGGCCTCCGCAAACGAATTATGCTGCTGCTCCTCACTTAACACCAATACTTTACCATGCCGGCGTACAGCATTAAATATGGCTTCTTCATCCAGTGGAAATAGCGTTCGCAGGTCAATAATCTCCAGTTGCCCCAATAATTTCTCGGCCGCGGCCTTGGCCCAATAAACACCCATGCCATACGTAATAATACAAACGGTTTCCCCTTTACGCACCATGGCCGGGTCTGCTTCCAACACCATATTCGCTTTTCCAAGGGGAAGTATATAGGTTTTGTCGGGCTCAATGGTACGTGCTTCATCGGTACCGGGTACTTTGCTCCAGTAGAGTCCTTTATGTTCCAGCATCACTACAGGGTTGGGATCGAGAAAAGCGGCTTTCATTAATCCTTTCATATCCGCCGCATTGGAAGGGTAAACAATCTTTATGCCTTTGATAGAAAGTAAAGTAGTTTCAATACTGCCACTATGGTAAGGCCCACCACCACCATACGCACCTGTTGGCACCCGTAATAACATCTGCACCGGAAATTTTCCATTAGACAGGTAACAGGATTTTGATACTTCTGTAATCAGCTGGTTAAGTCCCGGATAAATATAATCGGCAAACTGGATCTCTACAATAGGCTTCATACCCAACGCAGAAAGTCCCACTGTAGAGCCTACAATATAGGCTTCCTGAATGGCAGTATTAAATACGCGGCTTGTGCCAAACTTTTCAGATAAAGTTGCTGCTTCACGAAATACACCACCCAAACGCGCACCTACATCCTGACCATATAAAATGGCCTCGGGATATTCTTCCATCAACTCTTCAATAGCATGCAGGGCGGCATCCACCATCATTACCCTTTCCCCGTTCTTTGGTAAACGTTGTCCTTTTTCTTCTTTCACAGGTGTGGGTGCAAAAACATTTGCTTCAACGGAAGCGATATCCGGTTCGGCTGCCTGCTGTGCCAAAGCAAAATCGGCCAGCACTTTTTCCATCGCCTGAGCCTCTGCCTGGTTTATGTCATGTTCGTTATAACCCACCCCGTTCAATAATAACCTGAGTTTGGGAATGGGATCGTATAATCCATGCTTCAGCAGTTCTTCCCTGTTCCTGTAAAATTCTTTTCTTACACCACTGGTATGATGCCCCAGTAAAGGCACTTTCGCATGCACCAAAACCGGCTTACGTTCTGTTCTTGCATAATCAATCGCCTGTTGCATGGTTTCGTAACTGCGTATGAAATCACTGCCATCGCACTGCATACGTTTTAATCCTTTAAAGCCGGCAGCAAATTCATATGCATTCATCGTACGTATCTCATCTGCCGATGCGCTGATGCTCCATTGGTTATCCTGTACCAGGTAAATAATGGGTAATTGCTTTAATACGGCAAACTGCAGTGCCTCACTCACTTCACCTTCCGATACGCTGCCATCACCCAAAGAGCAAACAACCACAGGTAATTTTCCTTCGGGTGATTTTTGTAAAAGTGGTGATTGTGCCTGTTCTAAAAACTGTATCCCCTGTGCAATACCTGTTGTAGGAATAGCCTGCATACCGGTAGCACTGCTTTGATGAATGATAAAAGGTCTATTCGTATCCTTACTGCTGGGGTGACAATAATAAGAACGCCCCCCCGAAAACGGATCATCTTTTTTAGCCAGCAACTGAAGCATTAACTCATAGGGTGTAAAACCAATGGAGAGCATAATACTATCATCCCGGTAATAAGGACTTACCCAATCGCAGGCTAATAATTGCAGGCCGGTAGCCAATTGAATGGCTTCATGCCCGCGCGAGGTAGAATGTACATATTTACATACCTGCCGGTTGGCATCGTATGTTTCGGCCATAGATTTAGCCGTAACCATCAGTTTGTAGGCTTGTAATAATATATCTGGCATCAACATCTGATCAAAAGCTGGTTGGTCTTCGGCAATAATAGTCCTTTCCCGTTACTTGATCTCGAGAGCAAACATTTTTTCTTTTTCATAAAACCCTTCCAATACATCATCTGTAACACATTCGCCCACACCGGCTGGTGTGCCGGTATAAATAAGATCGCCGATATTAAGTGAGAAATATTGTGAGATATGCGATACGATCTCATTGAAAGAAAAGATCATGTCTTCTGTATTACCCAACTGTACCGTTTCCTTATTTTTCTGCAGGGAAAAATGAATAGGGTTTAGTAATAGCTCAGGCGTAAATGTTACCCATTTACCAATCACTGCCGAGTTATCCCATGCCTTGGCTTTCTCCCAGGGAAGGCCTTTCTTCTTTAATTCTGCCTGTATATCCCTTGCGGTAAAATCAATACCGATAGTAAAAGCATCATAGTATTTTTCTGCATTCTGTTCCTCTACATACCGGCCGTTCTTGCATATACGCAAAACAATTTCCACTTCATAATGCAGCTCATTGGAGAATTCCGGGTAATAAAACGGGGCGTTTGTCTGCAATAAAGCAGTTTTGGGCTTCATGAAAATAACTGGCTCATCTGGAACAGCATTGCCTAATTCTTTTGCATGATCGGCATAGTTTCGGCCAACGCAAAAAATCTTCATAGTAATAATAATTTAAAATAATAACCAAATAACCTTTAAAAAACCATTACGGTCTTTGAATTTGGAACAGGCTGCTTGTATTATATTTCCGTAACAGTAAACTGAAAAACAGGTTCGTTTATTATTCAAACAACAGGTTATTTGCCAGATTCATCGTTTTTTCAAGCCCTATGCTGACAAAAGACTCAATGATCTCTCCAGATTTATTAATTTTTTGTTCCACAAGCGGTATTTCTGCCGGCTGCCACCTACCCAAGACGAAATCTACCTGGCGGCCTTTGGGAAAATCATTGCCAATTCCAAACCGTAGTTTGGCATATTGATCCGTACCGAGGGTTAATTGAATATCTTTTAGCCCGTTATGTCCCGCATCGCTACCGGAGCCGCGTAAGCGCAATTTATCCAGCGGTAGGGCAAGGTCATCAACAATGGTGAGTGTATTGGCCAGTTCAATTTTTTCTTTATCCATCCAATATTTAAAGGCTTTTCCGCTGAGGTTCATGAAAGTAGTAGGCCTTATGCAGATTAACATCCTTCCTTTCCATTTTACTTCTGCCATGTCAGCCAGCCTGTCTGGCTTAAACAGGCCGCCGTGTTTCAATACAAAGGCAGTTACCACATCAAAACCAATATTATGGCGTGTGTGGCGGTATTCGTCGCCTGTATTTCCTAAACCAATGATGAGAAATTTATTCATATGATGAATCAAAAGTAGCCTGTTAACCTGTATCTGCAAAGGCAAGCCTTATTCTATGATAGAATCCGCCCGACAAGTTGCCTGATTTATTTATTATATTTTTTTTAAATATATCTGCCTTCAATTAAAATGCAAACCGTAATTTCATGAAACTGAATATAACTGCGACTATGTTCAAAACGGTAATGGATAAATTTTTTTTATTAGGTGTGCGAATCGCCAATATTGGCATTCCCGGTACACAGGATTTTCATGAAAAAACAAAGACGCAGGTACTCAACATAGTGGTGGCAGGCGGCATACCTATTAACTTTTGTTTTGGTATTTTTAACCTCGTTCAGCAAAAAACTTTATTATCCGTTATTAATTTCCTGCTGCTTTTTGGCGCTTTTTTAATTCTGCTTATAAATAGCTATAGAAAATTTTTACTGGGCCGTTTAGTCCTGACAATCTTAGCATCCGCGCTGTTTACTGCGAGTGCCGTTTTGTTTCGGAATGGAGGCGAATACTATCTTTTACTAAACCTTATTATTATTGTCATTTATTTCAGTGAAAAAAAGTTTTTGATTGTTATATCTCTTATTAACTGCCTACTATTTATAGTTGTCAAGGTTTTTTTATCTACTTCCTCAGTATACGACACCGTTCCTTTTAGCAGGGTTATTTTTAATATTACCTGGACCCTGGTGACAATGGTTTTTGCCTTACTTTTTTTTAAAAGGGAGCAGTTAAATTATCAGAAACAGGTAGAGGAAAAGAACCGCGAATTACAGCAGCTAAACGATACCAAGGAGAAGTTGTTTTCCATCATTGCACATGATCTCCGGTCGCCAATAGGGCAATTAAGAAGTTCACTTGACCTTGTTAATAAGGAATATATTTCACCAGAGAAATTCATAGAAATATCAACAAAACTTTCCACTGAAGTAGACCAGTTGCAAGGCACATTAGACAACCTGTTAAAATGGAGTATCAGTCAATTGAAAGGTATACAGGTTAACCCTGAAAGAACCGGTTTAGAAACGGTTCTTGAAAAGAA
>JAYTOS010000382.1:0-1565 GCA_043747705.1 Bacteroidota bacterium | reverse complement strand
CCGACCATCTTTAACCGACATCCTGTTCAGTATAATATCAGAGTTTACTACATCAAAATCATAGCCTTTTCCCAACCCTTTAAGCCTGGGTTTTTCAGGAACATCATGGAAAAGTGGGAAGAAATTAGGAGTCTGATCTCCGTAATAGTAGCAGGCATCTGCCACAAATAATCCTTGCTGCAGCATATAACTGCATCGGGAGAGATAATCCATAAAGGGTTTAGATTTGCCCCACCATGTGGTTCCGGGATTCATATCGTAACCAGCATGATAGGTTCTGCCTGGTAGCCCATCTTCTGGATTTGTGCTAGCAAATGTATGGAAGGTAACATTATTGAGACCTTCACAAAATGCCCGATCTACCACTTTTTTCATATCAAAAGGCGCATCTTTCCATCTTCTCCATGTTGTAAATGACTCTGCATCTACGATTTTTTTTCCATAGATGTGTGAAGCACTTGCCACTTCCTTGATCAGAAACATATTCCTATGCTTAATCCAAAATTCACCCCTAGGAACTGACACATTTCCAAGAGCCTTTAGAGCGTCAACCGGACAGGTTTCCCAAACTGGTGCGCCCGGGCCACCCGATTCAGCAACCAGTTTTGCATTATACTTCTTAAGGAATTCAGTGCCTGTTTGATAATGACTATAAATGAGCTGGTCGCTGACTGTTTGGTTAAAATCGTAGCGAAAGCGTTCCGTTCTATCCCTGATTTTCCATCCGGCAAACACAGGCAGATATTTCTCTATCTCATATCCCTGTCTCTTTTTGAAAATGGAAGGGAATGAATCAGTCCATGGAGTACCTTCGGCAAGTTCCATACTGTCGAATTCAAAATATGCCAGACCAGCTTCGGAAGAATTCGCAGGTGTTATGCCAAGCCGATCCATGAAGTATTTTAAATGTCTTTTGGTTGCCTGTGGGTCAAAAAAATCAATAAATAAACCATTCGAATTAGGCGAAGGAACAATCAACTTCTGGCCATTGTTTGAACAAACAAATCTTAGGATAGTCCATTTCCCTTCCGGAACGTTCCATTTTAATTTACCATTTTTAAAAAATGGCGTAAGGCTCACTACCCGGGAAACATCATCGATGATCATGTTTGCGCTATAGGGAACAGCAAGTACAGAAACATCCTTGAAAAAAACAGGTGTATCCTTGTCCTTCATCGGACAACCTTCCGGGAATTTTGGAAATGGCAAATCAATGGCGAGTTGCTGTGAGCCTTCTACCTCAACCTTGGAGAAAAAAAGGTTTTTTGATGCCCAATCAGGTGTAACCCATGATCCTCCGGCATTCCAACCACTTGAGGCAATAATACCAATGCTCATTTTTAATCTTTTCCCTTCGGATATTGCATGTTTTATAAGGCTAACAGATTTGTCTCCAAGAAATTCACCCCCGGCCGGAATAAACGATGGTTTATTAACGGCTGCTACATCCCAGATTTCCGCCCTGTTTATTCCCTTGGATTTCATGGCCTCCAAATCCCTGGTAATAGATATGGTCGACATATTTCCATTCAGCCAGCACCAGAAAGCACCTGGTTTGTATGCCA
>JAYTOS010000381.1:0-3057 GCA_043747705.1 Bacteroidota bacterium | reverse complement strand
CGATGGAGTTACACATATAGTGGCCTGTTAAACAACCTTTAACAATTATTGTATTCTCTTTCTTTCTATTTTCGCAGCTATTTATGAGGAAGAAGCTCTGTACGTTTTTTTTATTATTGGTACTATCTGTACAAATATTACCTGTACAACAAATGGGTAATGCCTTGTTCAGTAACCAGTTTACAGAAGAGCTTCCCCATTCCCTGGACATTGATAAAAGTTTCGCTAAAAAATCAACTTTTACAAGCGACTACCTTTCAACCTTTCCCTTAGCCATTAGTTCTGTATATATTGATTTTTCTTTTGAGCATCATTTCATGGCAGATGCCATCCCGCAGAACCATACAGGTGATATACATGTGCCTCCGCCCAATTGCTAACCCGTATCATTCGTTAGCCATCTTTTTATTCCTTTTTAATGCATAGTATATCATGAAAAAATATTTTCTGAATGCCGGCAGTGACCTGCCCGCATCTATCGTAGTATTATTAGTAGCCCTGCCCTTATGCCTGGGTATTGCACTGGGTTCCGGCGCCCCGTTATTCTCAGGTATTATTGCCGGAATAGTGGGAGGTATTGTTATCGGCACGCTAAGCGGTTCGCAATTAAGTGTAAGCGGCCCCGCAGCGGGCTTAACTGTTATTGTGGCAACGGCCATTCTTTCATTAAAGGTATATGAAGCTTTTTTACTGGCAGTTGTATTGGCTGGAATTATTCAACTTATCCTTGGTTTTGTAAGGGCAGGCGTAATAGGCGACTATGTGCCGAATTCAGTCATTAAAGGCATGTTAGCCGCTATTGGGTTGATTTTAATTTTAAAACAGTTGCCCCATTTAGTAGGCTATGATACTGATTTTGTGGGTGATGAAACCTTCAGCCAGGGCGATAAAAAAAATACTTTCTCTGCCATGTTCCAGGCAATAGAATTTATCACCCCAACAGCTATTTTCATTGGTGGTATTTCTTTATTGATCCTCGCAGTTTGGGAAAGAAAATTTATTAAAAAGAATAAAATATTACAATTGATCCCCGGACCATTACTGGTAGTATTGGCAAGTGTTTTCATAAACGGGTACTTTCTGGCAAATAACCCGGCCTATGCACTTGAAGCAAAACAACTGGTTTCGTTACCGGTGGCAAGGGATGCAGCTTCGTTCTTTTCTTTTTTCACTTTCCCGGATATCCGTTTCCTTAATAACCCTGATGTATGGATTACCGCGGTAACCCTGGCCATTGTTGCCAGCCTGGAAACCTTATTGGGCATTGAAGCAGTAGATAAACTTGATCCTTTGAAAAGGGTATCGCCTGCCAACCGCGAACTAAAGGCACAGGGTATCGGTAATATAGTATCGGGGTTAATCGGGGGCCTGCCACTTACCTCTGTTGTGGTAAGAAGTTCTGCCAATGTTTCGGCAGGTGCCAAAACCAAGGTGTCGGCCATTATGCATGGTATATTACTTTTGTTATGTGTAATGTTCATACCGGTAATACTGAATAAAATTCCGTTAAGTGCATTGGCCGCGGTACTTATCTTTACGGGGTATAAGCTGGCCAGGGTTTCTTTATTCAAAGAATTTTTTCAAAAAGGATGGGATCAATTTGTGCCCTTTGTGGTTACGATCGCCGCCATCTTACTGACCGACCTGCTTGTGGGTATTATCGTTGGTATTATTGTGGGACTGTTTTTTATGGTGCGGAGTAATTTTCGTTCCTCGGTTTTTGTAGTGCATGATAACAATCAGTACCTGATACGTTTCAGGAAAGACGTTTCATTCCTCAATAAACCCATCATAAAAAAGAAACTGGAAGACGTACCTGAAAATGCGTTTGTACTGATAGATGCTACCCGGGCAGATTTTATAGATAAAGATGTGATTGAGGAAGTAAATAACTTTCTTTGTCATGCACATTTAAAAAACATCCGGGTAGAAATCAAAAAGAGCCCGAATAAGCCAATGCACCTTTTATTTCAACAACCTATAACTGCATAACATGAAACCATACGAAAAATTATTACTGGAAAATAAAGCATGGGCCAAAGAGAAACTGGAAGACGACCCGGAATTTTTCGAACGTCTGGCCCGTTTACAAAAACCCGAATTTTTATGGATCGGCTGCAGCGATAGCCGTGTACCGGCCAATGAAATTACCAATACCCAGCCCGGTGAAATATTTGTTCACCGGAATGTGGCAAATATGGTAGTACATACCGATGTAAATCTGCTGAGTGTATTGGATTATGCGGTAACCCACCTTAAAGTAAAACATGTGATTGTTTGCGGGCATTATGGTTGCGGTGGCGTTAAGGCTGCCATGACCAACCACGACTATAAACAGGTATTGAATATGTGGCTGCGCAATATTAAAGATGTATATCGTTTACACAGGGAGGAGCTGGATGCGTTAACAAATGAAGAAAATAAATTCGACCGGCTGGTAGAATTAAATGTACAGGAACAGGTAATGCATTTAGCTAAAACTTCCATCATTCAAAGGGCCTGGAAAAATGAACAACGCCCCGATATACATGGATGGGTATATGGTTTGAAAGATGGTATCATCAACCCCGTATTCGAAATGAAAGCAGGAACGCATATTGATTCCCTGTACGAATACGATGATCTATAACTTTTATTAAGGTCAAATAAATTTCAAAAAAACTTATTTGACCTTAATTTTTATCCCTGCATTGATTATCCGCCCATCCAATGGCGCATGTACATCTGTAAAAACGGGGCGGGTAATAATTCCTTGATAAATACTGCCCCATTTTGTTTGCCGTTGATCAGTCAGGTTTTCTACATTGATAAACACACTGAAATGTTCCCACATTTTCTGAGCCAATATCCCGAAAGTGGTATACGATTTTCCGGTTGATCCGTCTCTCAGTTGTTGCTTGCCTGTATAAAATGCTTCAAGTCCAAAACGAAAACTCTTTTCTATCTCATAAGTCAGGTCTGCATTAAGCCTGTGCCTTGCTGTAAGTGGTTGCATAAACTGCTGCCCATTGTAATGCTGCACAGCATTCGTATAAGAGTAGCCCAGGTATAATGCCA
>JAYTOS010000380.1:0-2035 GCA_043747705.1 Bacteroidota bacterium | reverse complement strand
TATTATTAGAAAAAGCACATGTAGAAAACATCAGGTTATATGATGTGTACCGCCGTGAAGGTGGTTACCGCAGTGTGGAGAAGGCATTAAAGATGGCGCCTGCCGATATTGTGGAAGAAGTGAAGAAGAGTGGCTTAAGAGGCCGTGGTGGTGCAGGTTTTCCTACAGGCTTAAAATGGAGTTTTATTGCCAAACCCGAAGGCGTTCCCCGTCACCTGGTGGTTAATGCCGATGAAAGCGAACCCGGTACTTTTAAAGACCGGTACCTGATGGAATTTATTCCGCATATTTTAATTGAAGGAATGATCGTTTCTTCTTTTGCACTTGGTTCCAATGTTTCATACATATATATACGTGGAGAATACCACTGGATCGTTGATATTTTAGAACAGGCTATTGCAGAGGCAAAACACAATGGCTTCCTTGGTAAAAATATTTTAGGGAGTGGATTTGATTGCGAAATTTATGTTCACCGTGGTGCAGGTGCTTATATCTGCGGCGAAGAAACTGCATTGATAGAATCGCTGGAAGGCAAACGTGGCAATCCAAGAATCAAGCCACCGTTCCCTGCTGTAAAAGGAGCATGGGAAAGGCCAACCGTTGTTAATAATGTTGAAACCATTGCAGCAGTTGTTCCCATCATCAACGATGGCGGTGAAGAATATGCGAAGATCGGCGTTGGAAAAAGTACCGGTACAAAATTGATGAGTGCCTGTGGTAATTTAAATAAACCCGGTGTTTACGAAATTGATATGACCATCTCTGTAGAAGAATTTATTTACAGCGATGAGTATTGCGGCGGTATTCCCAATGGCAGAAAACTAAAAGCCTGTATTCCCGGCGGGTCATCAGTTCCAATCCTTCCTGCCAATTTATTATTAACAACTTCCAAGGGCGAGAAAAGATTGATGAACTACGAAAGCCTGAGTGATGGAGGTTTTGCAACCGGTAGTATGATGGGCTCGGGTGGTTTTATTGTGCTGGATGATAACCAGTGTGTGGTAAAACACACTTATACTTTAGCAAGATTTTATCGCCATGAAAGTTGCGGACAATGTTCACCCTGCCGTGAAGGAACCGGTTGGATGGAAAAAATATTACTGAATATAGAAAATGGAAAAGGTAAGATAAGTGACATTGACCTGCTTTGGGATATTCAACGCAAAATAGAAGGAAATACTATTTGCCCGTTGGGCGATGCAGCGGCCTGGCCGGTTGCAGCAGCCATCAGGCATTTTAGAGATGAGTTTGAGTGGCATGTGAAAAATCCGGTTGAGTGTTTAACAAGCAACTATGGATTGGCACATTATGCTGATCCGATTCATGTGCCGGTAACTGTATAATTTTTTTAGAAAGAATGAATTATTAATATGGCTGAAGAAACAAAACCTGCACCACCTGCGAACTTTAAAGTAACGATAGATAATATAACTATCGAGGTGGCTCCTGGTACTACTATATTAAATGCAGCAAGGCAAATTGGTGGTGATGTTACACCGCCTGCCATGTGCTATTACAGCAAGCTGGAAGGCAGTGGTGGTAAATGCCGCACCTGTTTGGTAGAAGTTGCAGCTGGTTCAACCGCCGACCCAAGGCCTATGCCAAAATTAATGGCCAGTTGCCGTACAACAGTAATGGATGGTATGGTTGTTAAAAACATGACAAGCGACAAAGTTATTGATGCAAGAAATGGTGTGGTTGAATTTTTGCTGATCAATCATCCGCTTGATTGCCCCATTTGCGACCAGGCCGGCGAATGTCATTTGCAGGACCTTGGTTACGATCATGGTAAAGCGGGAACCCGTTACGAATTTAAAAGAAGAACTTTCGAGAAAGAAGATATTGGTCCTTACATACAATTACACATGACAAGGTGCATTCTTTGTTATCGTTGCACTTATGTAGCCGACCAGATAACTGATAAACGGGTGCATGGTATTTTAGACCGCGGAGATCATGCGGAAATATCAACCTATATTTCCAAAGCCATTGAAAATGATTTTAGCGGCAACATGATTGATGTTTGCCCGGTTGG
>JAYTOS010000379.1:0-13595 GCA_043747705.1 Bacteroidota bacterium | reverse complement strand
GCATTACCCGGTACAACTACTTATTTTGCAAAGGCTTTGCGGTTATTCTAAAACCGATCAACTGCGTATATTAGATAATTGAAAGCAACTGTAAGAAGTTGCTTTTTTATTTGCGTAGGGTTATTAAGTGTGGAGTTACCTTCAAACGTTTCAACTCCGGATTATCTTCCAAAATATCGTTTAATGATCCGCAGTTTATGCGTTCTCTCGCCGGTATCACTGTTCACAATACCCATATTATCAATCCTGTCTATCCGAACTTTACCGGAAGCGTGAATGATTGTTTCGGCGTTCAATAAAAGACCTACATGGGTGATATGTCCTTCGTCGTTATCAAAAAAAGCCAGGTCGCCACATTGTGCTTCCTGCAAAAAGCCAACAACTTCTCCTTCTGTTGCCTGCTGGTAAGCATCTCTTGGTAATTTTTTATTGAAAAAACAGAATACCTGCTGAACAAGACCGCTGCAATCAATTCCGAAAACCGATCTCCCACCCCATAAATAAGGTGTATTCAGGTATTGCAAACTAAGTATTTTCATAGCCTCACCTGAAAATATGGCTGTTGCAGGGTTCCAGGTTTTTCTGCTGTATGTTACCGCGTATTCTCCGATTTTTCCACTTCCACCGGATAATAATCCTAATGAACTTCCCATTGGCAATTGCATGGGATAACCATTAAAGTCAATGGCAGCAACCCATTCAGCAGTTAACAAATTGGTGGACTGATTAGTCTGCACGGTATCTATACCGGTTAACTGGCTTGTCTGGCACCAGCCTTCATAACCTTCATATACGGAGCGCAGTTTGGTAAAGGCTTTGCTTTGTTCAATCACTTCAGCCACTTCACCAAACAACAGTTCGCTAACCATTTCTGTCCTGTGTGCCGCTTCTTTGCGCATAGGGCATACAGGAACGATACATGCAACAAATCCCATACTTCAAATTTGAAGTCAAGATATGGAATTTTACAGCTACTGCATCTATACTTAAAATGCTTATTTTCAGGCAGTGAGTAAGGAGCGATATGACCATATAACCGATACTGAACTGTTAGAAAAATTCTACAGTGACAATGACAACCAATGGTTGGGTATTGTTTTGCAGCGCTATACACTGTTGTTATTGGGTGTTTGTATGAAATACCTGAAAAACGAAGAAGAATCCAAGGATGCAGTACAGCAGATTTTCCTGAAAGCCATCACAGAATTAGGCAAATACAGGGTTGTATATATTAAAAGCTGGTTATACATGGTAGCGCGGAACCATTGTTTAATGAAACTCAGGGATAAGCATGTCTTCATTCCCGTAGAAGAAAAATCGCAGTTAGTCGCCACGGAAACCGATCAAAAAGAAATAGCAGACAAAGAAACCACGCTAACCCTGCTTGAGAACTCATTAGAAGAATTAAACCCGGAGCAAAAAACCTGCGTAACTTTATTCTACCTGCAAAAGAAAAGCTACCACGAAATTGTAGAGATTACCGGCTTTAACCTGCTACAGGTAAAAAGTTATATACAAAACGGAAAACGAAATTTGAAAATACTGGTTGAAAAGAAAATGAACCGATCTTAATGGCAGACCTGAAAGATATATTGCACCATGAAGATGAACTCAATAATGAGGAGCTGATGAAGTACCTGCATGGTAACGCATCGGATGAGGAACGTTTTGCCATTGAGAAACATATGGCCGATGATTCTTTTGTAAATGATGCGGTGGAAGGCCTGCAAAACTTTACCGATCCGGTTCAGGTAAGTGAATATGTTGAACAACTTAACAAGCAGCTGCAAAAACATACCGCCCAGAAATTAATCAGAAAAAAGAAACGTAAATTAAAGGAACAAAACTGGCTGATTATTGCCATATTAGCCATTTTAGCACTTTGTGTGGCAGGTTATTTTTTGATCCATTTTTCTGCAAACAATCATTAATATTTTAAAGCCTTATTCATTATTACAAGTCAGGTATTATCTTACTTTATTAAAATTCGTTAGTTAACAAATCCTGATACATTCCTTTTACGAATTTGAAAACAAAGCGGTTCTCAATAAAGACAACCGCTTTGTTTTTTTGAATCTCGATCCAAAAAATATTTTGTTGATAAAAATTTGGCGTTTAATGATATAATTAAAAGATACTATATTATCAGATACCAAAGTAAGGCACCATTCTGTGTAAGGGAACCTTATATTATGAGCGCTTCTATTCAACAGATGATATAGCCAACCGCACTAACGGCATAAAAAAAATTGCATGATTACAACACTTATCCTTATTTTCAATTTCTTTGTAAAAGACTATCAACCAACCTATTATAATTAAAATTCATAGATGAAGTATAAGTGCATAGTTGTGGAGGACAATATTCTGGAAAGGGATTTATTGGTACTATATTTAAAAAAAATAGAAAATATTCATATACAAGCTGTCTTAACCGATGGCCTGGAAGCAGTAAATATGTTGAAAGACAATACGATAGATATTGTTTTTTCCGATATTGATATGCCGCAACTGTCAGGCCTCGAGTTGCTAAAAAGCACCCAGCATCCGCCCGTTTTCATTTTTATATCCTCCTACCCCGAACATGCAGCTGAAAGTTTTAACCTGGATGTGATTGATTATATAATAAAACCCGTTAAGCTGGACAGGTTGATAAAGGCCACCAACAAAGCCATTGAATACATTCTGGCAAAAAAGAAAATATATCCGGAGAAGGAATCAAAACTGGCATCGTTTTCAACGGTAACTGATTTGATCAGGACTATTGATGCGCAGGAATATTTTTTTATCAAGGAAAAAAATACCCATATTAAACTAAATATGGGCGATATTCTCTACATAGAAAGTATGGGCGATTTTTCGAAGATTATTACCACCCAGCAAAAAACACATTTTGTTTTGATCAGCCTGAAGAACCTGGAAAAACAATTAACGGAGAAATTATTCCTGAGGATACACAAACAATACATCATTAACCTGCTGCATATACAAAACATCGGGCCTACCGATATAAAACTAAGCAGCGGGGATATGATACCGGTAAGCATTACTTACAAACAGGTTTTACAAGACACTGTGATCAATAAAAAATCACTCACCCGCTTTAGCGAATAAGGTGAGACGACTGACCGCCAATTAAAGAGGGATTAGTAAACAAGACTTGAAAGTGCAAACGATATACAGATATTACTGCAGTTAATACATATAAAACGGTTACACAGTAGCTAAATTTACCAATAAATTGAAAGGGTTCGTCACATTAAAAAATGCTATTCATTTTACTCCTGAAAAATCATTACCACTTGGCCTGCTAAAAATAGTATACTTGTAGGGATAAAGGGGATCTCGAAAACATCTGAAAAATAAATCAAAAAAAATCACTCACTTAACCCTAAACCGGTATGTAAAAGATTACCCCCTTTCTCTGGTTCGATGGAAAAGCCGAAGAGGCTGCCATTTTTTATACAGCTGTTTTCAAGAATTCAAAATTAAAAGAAGTAAACCGGATGGGACCCAACGGACCGGTTATGTCGGCAACATTTGAACTGGAAGGACAGGGATATTATGCATTCAACGGCGGTCCGATGTTTACCTTCACAGAAGCCATTTCTCTTTTTGTTAGCTGCGATACACAGATAGAGATTGATATGTATTGGGAAAAACTTTCTGAAGGCGGGAAAAAAGCAGGTGCGGATGGCTCAAAGATAAATTCGGTCTTTCCTGGCAGATCGTACCTCCCATCTTAGGCACATTATTAGGTGATAAAGATCCGGTTAAATCTAAAAGGGTAATGGATGCGATGCTGGGAATGACTAAACTGGATATTGACTTACTGAAGAAAGCACACGAAGGTTAATTATCTTCGGTTGGTTTGCATCAGGATCTGCACAATCTTTTGATGACCTCCGATTTTTCAGGAAACTGTTTGCATAATGATGCGGCAGTGGCCAGTTCAAAATCTGCAAAATCAAAACCCGGGGACACCGTACAGCCCACAAAAGAAAATGTACCACCCGTTGCCGTTTCAGAAGCGAACCAGCTACCGGCAGGCACCACCGCCTGAAAAGTCTCTCCTTGTGTAAGGTTATTACCAAGCCTAATCAATTCATATTGCCCATTGGGATGGATAATATTCACATGTAAAGATTGTCCTGCATAAAAATGCCAGCATTCATCGCTCTGAATGCGATGGAAGGCAGAAAAATTTTCCTGTTCCAATAAAAAATAAATGGCCGTAGAAAAATTCCTGCCACCTGAAAACCTTTCAGGTAATGCAGATGGTTGTATCAGTTCAGTGGAACGATACATTTCCTTATAATATCCGCCCTCCGGATGAGGGAGCAGTTGAAATTTTTCTACCAGTTCGGAGACAGTATGCTGCATATTCAAATAAAAAAATCTGTGAAACTCCCTACCCTCCGAGCCTCTGTGTTAAAAAAAATTACTATTTATTTTTTCGCTTTCCGCTTAATAGGTTTACCGTATTTTTTCTTCATCTGGTCTTTCCTGCTAACTTTCACATTGATCTTCAATTTTTTGGCAGATTTTTTATGAAAATCTTTTTCATTATATTCTTTTTTTGGAATTTTTACATGATCGGTTTTCATGTAAATCTTTGGCTTCTCCTCTTCTGTCAGCACATCAGAAATTACCAGTCCTTCCGGCAACGGCACAATTGGTATCTTGTACTGCATCAGCTCTTCAATAGCTGCCTGCTGCTTGCTTTCCCGCGGGGTAATAAATGTAATGGATATACCTTTCTGATCGGCCCTTCCCGTTCGCCCAATGCGATGTATATATGTTTCAGGTATGACCGGCGTATCAAAATTAATGACGTGCGATACTTCTGCCACATCAATCCCCCTTGCCACTATATCTGTAGCTATTAAAAACCGGTAGCTACCATCCTTAAATTGATTCACTGCATTAAAACGGTAGTTCTGCGCTTTGTTGGAATGTATCACGCCCACTTTTTCAGGGAAGGCGGGTTCTAACTGTTCAAATAATTGATCTGCCAGTTGTTTGGTACCGGCAAATATTAATACCTTATTCATAGATGCATCACTATTCAGCAATAATTCGAGCAGATTTACTTTCGTATAGAAATTAGGCACTTCAAAAGCGGTCTGGTTTATATTTTCGAGTGGTGTTCCTGTAGGTGCCGCTTCAATTTTTACAGGGTCATTAAAATAGGTTTTTATCAAATGCTCCACTTCTTCTGTGATAGTGGCAGAAAATAAAAGGTTCTGTCTTTTTTCCGGCAACAAATCCATTATATTTTTTATTTGTGTACGAAAACCAAGGTTCAGCATTTCATCCATCTCATCTATCACCAGCTTTTTTACGCCTTTCATATTCAATGATCCGTCCAATGCAAGGTCGAGCAACCTGCCCGGTGTGGCTACCAGTATATCCAGGCCATTTTCTACACGTGTTTTTTGTGTATTGATATTCGTTCCGCCGTATACGCCATCTACCTGCAGCGTCATGTAAGTAGTTAATTTTTTCACCTCTTCCACTACCTGCACCACCAGTTCACGCGTAGGTACAAGGATCAGCATCTGCACATCTCTTTTTTTAGAAAACTTCATCAGACGCAAAGAAGGCAATAAATAGGCAAATGTTTTTCCCGTGCCCGTTTGTGCGATCCCGCAAACATCCTTGCCCGACATGATCACTGAAAATGCTTTCTGCTGTATAGGGGTGGTATTAGTGTACCCCAAGTCTGACAAAGCATTTAGCAAAGGGGTATTAAGGTTTAATTCATCAAAATTCATGATCCGGTTAATATGATTGAAATGTAAAGGTAATGCCTGTTGCCCATGCACGTGAAATATCGTATTTCCGTGCATCTTTATCCCTCTTTCGGGCATAGTGTTATATTTATCAGCATAAAATAACCCAATATGAAAATATTTGGCTTTGCATCATTTTTCAGCTTTCTTGCTTTTGTATCTATCAACTGTAAACTGGTAAATACATCACAAAAATCAGTAGCAACTGCGAGCATTGTTACCGGTGCCGATCAAACAGAAAAATACCTACCCTTATTAAAAGGTAAACGGGTAGCCATATTAGCTAATCCTACCACCATTATCGGACATATACATTTGGTAGATAGTTTACAAAAACTGGGTATCAATATTGTAAAAGTATTTGGACCTGAACATGGCTTTAGGGGCAATGCAAGTGCCGGTGCGAAAGTGGCAGATGAAGTTGATGAGGCAACCGGAATACCTATCATATCTTTATATGGTGGTAAAAATAAACCCAGCAAAGAAGACCTCGCTGATGTAGACCTGATGGTGTATGACCTGCAGGATGTAGGCTGTCGTTTTTACACCAACATCAATGTCCTTGCCCGTATAATGGAAGCCTGTGCAGAGAATGGCAAAGAATTGTTCATACTCGACAGGCCCAATCCGAATGCGTATTTAATTGATGGCCCTATACTGGACATGAAACTTAAATCGGGGATTGGCATGTTTCCTATTCCTGTTTCTCATGGACTAACGATTGGTGAATTTGCGCAGATGCTGAATGGCGAGGGGTGGCTGGCCAATAAAGAAAAGTGTAATATCCATATCATACCTGTGTCAAATTACAACCATGAAATGCCTTATACTTTACCTGTAAGCCCGTCACCTAATTTAAATACGCAACAATCCGTTATGCTCTACCCTTCTATCTGTTGGTTTGAAGGAACAGTGATCAGCCAGGGTCGCGGCACTTATTTTCCCTTTACTGTACTGGGTAATCCGGAATTAAAAAGGCAATATTCCTTTTCTTTTACACCCACCGGTATTAAAGGCATGGCCGAAACACCTTTGCACATGAACCAAGCCTGTTATGGTTTAGACCTGCGTAATTATGATACTGAAAAGTTGCGCAAAACCAAACAGTTGAATATCCAATGGATAGTAGACATGTATAAGGCCTTTGCGCATAAAGAAAAATTCTTCAATTTTAAACAGAGTAAAGAAATGGGGAATTTTGATTTCCGTTCCGGTAATACTGCTTTTAGAGAACAGATTATTGCCGGCGTTTCTGAAGCAGAAATCCGCAAAAGCTGGGAGCCGGGGCTGAGTGCATTTAAAGGGATGCGGAAAAAATATTTATTGTACCTATAAATGTAAAGCCGCGGATTTGCAAACTATTATAAAACTAATCTGCGAATCTGCGGCTTATATTTTTTACTCGCTCAATTTATCTATCGCACTGTCTTTTATCTGCTGCAATTGTTTTTTACCATAGGCCAGCTTGGTTATGGTTACAAACAAAACCGGGACAATAAAGATAGCCAGCAACGTTGCACCTAACATGCCGCCAAGTACTGTCCAGCCTATTGTAGAACGTGCCACACCACCGGCACCGGTAGCAAAAGCCAGGGGCAGTACGCCGAGTATGAAGGCCATTGATGTCATGATGATCGGCCGCAAACGCAGTTTTACTGCGGCAATAGTTGCAGGGATAATTTCCATACCGTTATCAACCCGTTCTTTGGCAAACTCTACAATCAGGATGGCATTCTTTGCTGCCAAACCAATCAAAGTAACCAGCCCGATCTGTGCATACACATTGTTGGTTAGAGAAGGTAACAAGGTTAATGTAAGTATCGCCCCAAATGCACCTGTGGGTACTGCAAACAAAACAGAAAACGGAACTGACCAGCTTTCATACAATGCCGCCAGGAATAAGAACACGAATAAAATAGACAATGAAAAAATATAGATGGTACTTGATCCTGCATTAATCTCTTCGCGGCTCAAGCCTGAAAATTCATATCCGTAACCGGCGGGTAATACTTTACCGGCCACTTCTCGTAATGCCTGTAAAGCCTGGCCACTGCTGTAACCATCTTTCGGGCCACCATTAATTTCAGCTGTACGGAAAAGGTTATAATGCGTAATCAATGGGGCGCTCTCAATGGTACCAGAAGTGATCACCGTACTTAAAGGCAACAATGTTCCCGCCTGGTTTCGTACATAATACTGTTCCAGGTTTTTAATATCAGATCTGAAAGCAGTATCGGCCTGCGCCACTACACGGAAATTTCTTCCATAAATAGTAAAATCATTGATGTACTTACTGCCGAGATAGGTTTGCAGGGTATTGTAAACATCTGAAATAGATACACCTAATTTTTTACATTTTTCACGGTCAACATCAACTTTATATCCGGGGGTTTTGGCTGTAAAGAATGAAAAAGCGCGTGCAATTTCGGGGCGCTTATTTACTTCGGCCACAAAAGTGTTTACTACTTTTTCAAATTGTTTTATATCATCTGTACTTTCTTTCTGTTCTAATTCAAATGTAAAACCGCCTGTTTGTCCAAGGCCCGGAATGGCCGGTGGCGAAATGGCCAGTATATTGGCACCTTTGATAGACGATAATCTTTTCTGCACATCAGTAATAATAGCGGCCAGTTGCAAGGATTTATCTTTCCGTTCATCCCATGGTTTTAACTGCGTAAATACTGTTCCACTATTCGATTTGGTGGCTCCGGTAATAATATTAAATCCTCCTAACGCAGCATAATGCGCAATACCTGGGGTTTTGGCCATATTGGCCATGATACTGTCCAGCACTTCTAAGCTTCTTGCGGTAGAAGAGGCTTCTGGTAATTCGTACGTAACAAACAAACGGCCTTCATCTTCCGTAGGAATAAAACCGGAAGGTTTATTCTTAAACAACAACGCAGTACCAGCCATAATACATACCAATATAACCAATACATACGGCGTACCTTTTATGGCACGTTTCACACCTCCTGAATAAGAATTGGTAACCTTGCTGAACCACTGGTTAAAACGGAAGAAAAATTTATTTAACCCCCTTGCATTTTTATCAATATGCATAGGTTTTAAGAAAAGCGAACACAATGCAGGTGTTAAGGAAAGCGCGACGAAAGCAGATATTAAAACAGAAATAGCGATAGTGATGGCAAACTGCTGGTACAATCGGCCCACAATACCGGGAATAAATCCTACCGGAACAAATACTGCCGCCAATATCAACGCGATGGCTACCACCGGGCCGGAGATATCTTTCATTGCTTTATAGGTAGCTTCTTTCGGTGATAGTTTTTCATGGTCAATATAATGTTGTACGGCTTCCACCACAACGATGGCATCATCTACTACAATACCAATGGCCAGTACAAAACCAAACATGGTTAAGGTATTGATAGTAAAACCCAATGGGATGAACAAAGCAAAAGTTCCGATGATTGAAACCGGAATAGCCAATACAGGGATCAACGTAGCACGCCAGCTTTGGAGGAAGAGGAATACAACCAATACCACCAATGCCAATGCTTCGAGCAATGTTGTGATCACTTCCCCAATAGATACTTTTACAACCGATACGGTTTCAAACGGAACTACATAATCAATATCTTTTGGAAATGATTTCTTTAATGCTTCCATCGCTGCATATACCCCGTTGGCTGTTTCGATGGCATTACTTCCGGGTGCCTGGTACACTAACAGGTATGAACCCCTTTTGCCATCTACAAATGAGTTACTTGCATAACTGAATTTACCTAACTGTATCCTCGCAACATCTTTCAAATGCACTACTGATCCGTCTGTTGGCTTGGTACGCACAATCACATTCCTAAATTGCTCTTCGGTACTTAAACGGCTATTGGTAAACACCGTGTACTCAAATGCCTGCACACTTTTCTGTGGCGGAGCACCTACCGATCCGGCAGCTATCTGAAGGTTCTGCTCCTGCAAAGAAGCAATTACCTCACTGGCAGTAATACCCAACTGCGCCAGCTTATCTACCTGCAACCAGATACGCATGCTGAAATCATCGGCACGTGAAAAAATATCACCCACCCCGGGCACACGCAACAAAGCATCTTTTACAAAAATGTTAGCATAATTATCAAGAAAAGTTACTCCATGGGTAGCATTCGGTGAGTACATGGCTACCAGCATCAGTATACTCGGGTTGCGTTTACGTGTGGTTAATCCGAGCCGTTTTACATCATCCGGTAACTGCGGCGTAGCAATACCTACCCTGTTTTGAATATCCAATGCAGCAATATCTGCGTTGGTTCCTACTTTTAAAGTGGCGGTTATCGTGGTGCGTCCATCACTGGTGCTGTTACTTTGCAGGTAGGCCATACCGGGCGTTCCATTTACCTGCGTTTCTACAGGCGTGGTGACCGTTTGCTCAACGGTTTGCGCATCGGCACCGGTAAAATTACCGGTGATCTGCACCGTTGGTGGTGTAATCTCCGGGTACTGACTGATGGGTAAGTTCATGATAGACAGAACACCCAACAATACAATCACCAAAGAAATAACGATAGCGGTAACCGGACGTTTGATAAATAAATTTGCGATCATACTTTCTCTGGTTATTGTTTATTAGCCTTTGGTGCGGCCGTATTTACGGTAGTACCCTCTTTTAATTTCTGTACACCTTCCGCTACTATTTTATCCCCTTCCTGTAATCCTTCTTTCACGATCACTTTATCATTGATCCTTGTACTGAGAAATATTTTTCGTTGCGAAACCTTACTGCTGTCATTGACCACGAACACAAAGTATTCACCCATTTGTTCCACTACAGATTTATAGGGAGCCAATATAAATTCACCAGCATTATTATTTTTCACACGTACGTTGATACTCATTCCCGGTTTCAGTTGGCCGCTATTGGCAAATACCAAACGGGTTTTAATGGTTCCGGTTTGTGGGTCCACAGCGCGGTCTATCAGGCTTATATGGCCTGTTTTAGTATAGGTCGTATTGTCTGGTAACGATAAAGTGAAAGTTGAATCTGATTCCGTTCCAGGATGTTTCTGCAATTGTATAAAACGGGGTATGTCTTTTTGATCTACCGAAATATCAACTGCCATCGGGTTATCAGAAGAAACTGTATTCAACACATTCTGGTTGGCTGTAACCAAAGTCCCTGTCTTAGCCAGCGATATCCCGATCGTTCCATCAAAAGGGGCATAGATCACTGAAAACCTCAGGTCATTCGAAAGCCTTGATACATTAGCCTGTGCCGCAGCTACCTGCATTTTCGCACTTTGCAAATCAGCCAGTGCATAGTCTACTTTTTGTTTGGCAACAGCATCCTGTTTCAACAATTCATTATAACGGTCCGCATCCTGTTGTGCTCTGGCTAATGAGGATTTTACTACGTTGAGATTGGCCACTGCCTGGTCGTAGTTTGCCTGGTATTGCAACCTGTCTATATTGTATAATTTCTGGCCTTTATTTACATGCTGACCATCAGAAAAATATACACCCGTAATATACCCGGTAACCTGTGCTTTCAACTCAACCTGGTTAAGGGGAATAATAGTAGCTGGATAATTATCAAAATAAATAGCTCTTTCCTTCTTAACCTGGTAAACGGTTACAGGTGTAGGTGGTGGCGCTTTTTGTTCAGGTGCCTTGGGGCTGCTGCAGGCTGTGACCAGGCATACGCTGCTAAATAATAGTCCTGTTTTTACGATTGTATTTCCCATATTGTAAACGAATTATGTTTAAATTAATATTGAATGGTTCCCAGTGCCTTTTGTACGTCTAATTTGCTTTGCAATAACTGGTACAATGCATTATAAAAGTTAAGCTGTGCCGTACGCAGGTCCGATTCTGCAATGATCACTTCCAGGTAAGTTCTGATACCGGATGTGTACTGCAGGTTCAATGTTTTATATACATCATCCGCCAATACCACATTTTCTTTCAGGCTGTAATAGTTGAACAGATTGCCTTTATAAATAGCAAGTGCCTGGGTGTACTGTGTGTTTACCCGGTTTTTTAGTAACACCATATCCCAATCCACCCGCTTCGATTGCAATTCTGCCTGTCGTATCAGGTATACCCTTTTATTACCCTGAAAAATGGGCATGGCCAGCTGGATACCAATATTGGAATTGCCAAAGCCCTGGTTATAGGTTTTGCCGAAATCATTGTTCAGATAGGCAAGGTTATAATTTCCAAAAGCAGCAATAGATGGCACATAACCGGATTTATAATATTTTATACTTGCCTGCTGCAACCGTTGTTGTGTTTGTAACAGGTTATATTCAATACGGTTTTCATATTGAACGGATAATGCGGTATCGGTTAATGCATCTTTTTCCATATAAGCAGTATCGTATTGCAGCCGTAATGGTGCAGTTTCAGGTAAGCCCATCAGTTGTTTCAAATAAGAAAGCTTGGCTGCAATAAGGTCGGAGGATTGTTTGCGTTGCGCTTTGGCATTGTTTAAAGAAATCGTGGCCCGCTTATAATCCGTTTTATCTGCTACACCACTTTTATATTGGCTTACCGCGTCTTTCAAACTTCTTTCAAGGCGGGTAATGGCTTCGATTAAAACGGCTACCTGTTGCTGCGTTAGTAATACATCATAAAAAGCCTTACTTACATTTACGGCCACATCAATTTTGTTGAAGCTTGTATTTTGTTTGGCTTGCTTACGAATATCCCCAGCCGTGCGACTGGCAAGCAATACCTCTTTATTGAAAATATTTTGTGTAATGTTAAGACCTATATTAGAAGCATTAAACGTACCATTCCTGACGTACCCACCCGAGAAATAAGAAACCGGCAATTCAAAATTATGCTGCAGGTTATAATTCAAATTCAGTTGCGGATACCACTCTGCCAATTTGGTCTGTATCTGTTTCTCCACAATGGCTTCATCCAGCAATGATTGTTGTAAAACGGGTTGATGGGTTAAAGCGTATTGTACACAACCTGCCAGGGTTGCATCCCGCAAAACCAAATCGGGTGTAGACTGGGACCGTGCATTGCTGCAGAGGAATATCATACAGCAAATACTTATAAAATGTACCGTTTTTTTCATAGTCAGTTAATATCTATTGATAAATTTTATCTTTTCATTCCGTCCCAGCACATGGTAAACATGGCAGCTATAACCGGCCTGGTCAATGGTTTCCGGCTATAATGCGCATTTTTTACGCCTTCATGAATACTTCCGATCATAAACGTGAGCAGTGAAAAAGTATCCGCATCTTTAAAAACATTCTCGTCCTTTCCTCTTTCAATTAATTTGAAAAGTGGCTGGATCATTTGCCTGGTCAGTTTTATCGTACACTCATTAATGAAGGGTGAATGATAACACTGGTCCATAAAAACAACTTCTTCGAAATTGGCTATCCTGAACTTCAGGATATTCATCCAAACTTTAGTAAATCCCGATTTAAATGGCTGGACAGGATCGTAATTTTGAAAGTAGTTTTCTGCCGATGATTTTCTACATTCGGCAAAAAGTATGTTGATCAACTCGACTTTATTCTTAAAATAAATATAGAGGGTGCCGGTTGCCATGCCTGCTTCTTTGGCTATCTCGCACATGGTTATACCTGCAAGGCCCTTCTCTTTCACTAACCCAAGTGCAGCCTGGAATATCTGGTCTGTTTTTTTATCGTCCCTTGGTTTCAAGATGCAAACATAAATGAATACTTATTCATTTATGACGGAAACAGTCGATTATTTTAGAAAAGAATACAGAAAAGATTGAATTTACTTTAGCAGGATTGCGCTAACCCATTCACTACCACATACATAAGCCTGCCGAGTTAGTAAATATATCTC
>JAYTOS010000378.1:0-5698 GCA_043747705.1 Bacteroidota bacterium | reverse complement strand
ATCCGTGGATAATAACTTTTGATCGCGGCTTATACTGTAAAAATTTACCTCGTTATTCCAGAATTTCTCAGCATCTGTTTTGTCGAAATTACTTCTGGCACTATCAATTTCGAAAAGTAATATCCTGTCCCAGAAAATAGTATCGCTTAGTAAACGCAGTTCAACGTGATAAGCGTCGTTATCGTGTATGGAAGGTAAACTGTCTGATACTATATCATTTGCCTTGCAATTTTCAGTAAAAAGTATTTTGTTATTTACACCACCATTTACTTTTACAATAAATGCACCTAATGGCGGAAGCAGATAACTGCTTTTAAACGGGATACTGCTATAGCCGCCTGTTTTTCCCTGGTAAGGGTCCCAGACCCAATAATTCGTGGCTACATCAGTTCCGCGTGTAAGTAATGAAAGATTGATGTTGGCAGCGTATGGATTTGTAATTACAGAATAGCCGGGATATTTGCGCTGTAGTAAAGTCGCTTCCTTATCGCCGGTATGGATTTGTCCGGATACTATAAACCGAACAGGCCCCGGCAAATAAGTGCCGTTGTTTCCATCGCCTGCAGGGGTGGTATCCAGCCCTTGTCCGGGTCGGCCACGAAACAATAATCTCATCGCACTACTTTCTTTCCATGCATTATCCAACTGGCCATTGGTACTTGTAAAAGGAACCCATCCTGCATCAAATCCCAAAGAATCAGTAGGAATAAATGGGTCATGCCGAAACGCCGATGGCTGGTTTAAAACTGTATTGGTAAAGCCATTGAGCGATCCGCCATCTCCGCTAATATCAATACTGTCTTTGAACATATCTAAAGAAAGATCAGTTCTAAATGGATTACCCAATAGCCTGAATGCCCTTCTGCCACCTTTGATATACTGTTCAAGTGCTACATTTCCAATAATCTTTGTACCTGCTGCTGATGAACCGATACTTCCTGTATATTTTAAGGTGAGATGATTATTGGTAACTAAAAATCCATTGTTTATTAATACAGTGCCGGTAATCATTATGTCGTCCTGTAATGTTACCCCTGCTGTATTATTGATGATAAGTTTATTAAGTATATTATGCTGTAAGGTTTGTGCGGGAATATTTTGCGCAACTGTACCGGTAAAAATAATTGTTCCGCTTTGTGCATCAATTTTACCCGGAGCAGCATGGATATTTCCATTTACCTGCAAAATACCATTGATGATTAATTGTGCATTATCTAAAAGCATCAATTGGTTACAACGGGCAGTATCTTTTATCACATGGGCATAACGGGTATTGGCTGTAATAAATACATCTGTTGTGTTATTGGGAATGGTATTATTGCACCAGTTATTTGTATTGTTCCAGTCTGAATTTAGGGTGCCTGTCCATATTCCGTTTTTTACAACGGTAACCTGCGAAGTAGCAGAGACATCAGTACATGTGCCGGACACTACTTTTCTTCTGAACCAAGTAGTAGCGGTTAATTGTGCAGGTGCATAGTGTTGTAAATCATTTGCACCGGCAGCTTTGCTGAAACTGTTGGCATCTGCAGTGGAAGATAGTTCCCATGTGAGTTGGTATTGCCCATCGCCACCCGAAGGAAGCGAGCCCAAAATAGGCTCAGGAATACTATTGGTACAAATCATTTGTGGAGCACCGATTTTATTATTCGTTATAAACGGTTGAATTTGTACTGCAATTGTTTTTTGTGCCGTGTTTATGCCATCGGATACCTGCACCAGAAAGGTATCGGTACCGGTAAAATGCGTATCGGGAATGTACTGCATACCATCTGGTATACTGTTGTTGCTTTTAGAAGTGGCTGTAAATATATTTTTAGAAAGGCTTCCATGCAAGGGTGTTGCTATAATACGCCAGGTAAGCTGTTCTCCTACCTCCTCATCTTTTACAGCTAATAATTCGGCAACAGAAACAGCTGCTGTATTTTCACAAGCGGCAAGCATTGCCTGGGTTTCCAATATGAATGAGGGTGCCATTGCATCAATTTTAACATTGGAAAGCGCGCCTGTATTTTTTAAAGTAAGCAGGGCGATATTTCCTGCAAAGTCAGTAATAGTGCTGCTTTCTGCTGACAATAATGAATCTAATTTGATCCCGTTCTTATCAAGATCGCCTTCCCTTGCAACATAGCGGAACAATACATCAGTAGTACCTGATCCGTTTGTATAACTTACTTTTTTTATGGCATTGCCGATGATTAATTTCAGGTTAGGGGCATCACTAATTATATTCACTCTGACTCTTTCTGTAAAAATTACCGTAAAGTCAAGTGTGTCACCTGACTTATATATGTTTTTGACAGGAACGATAACTGTTTTGATTACGGGCGGTACCGCATCAATTAAAACTCTTTCTGTAACCGGAACATTGTTTAATAAAACCGGTACAGCATTTCCAAATGTATCCTTTAATAATCCATTGTTTAATGAAATAATGGTATTCATTTTTATACCGTTGCTATCCTCATCGCCTGGCTGTATGGCATATAAAAATACAAGGGTAGTGGTTCCCGAACCATTTTGATAAAAGGCATGTCTGGGCGAACTGCCAATGGTAAGTTTAAGAGAAGGTGTACCGCCTGAAAGGCCTACCCATATCTTTTCCGAAAAGTTTACAATAAATTCAAGTGTATCACCTGCTTTATATATACCGCTGCGTGGAACCAGTACATTGTTTACCGCAACTGTTACAGGGTTAATACTGATCTTACTCAAGGCCCCGATATTATTCAGTGAAAGCGTGGCATGATTACCCGGTTCATCTTTTATGGTAGCCATATTCAGGTCGATAGCAGAAATGAGTTTGATCCCATCTTTATCAGAATCGTCTGGCTCAATCATGTACCTGAATAATAAAGCATTGCTTCCGGTTCCGCTTATGTAGGGGGCATTTTTTAATTTGGTTCCAATACTGATCGTAATAAATGGTAAACCATCGGCAGTATTAACAATTACCTTCTTTGAATAGTTAACGATAAAGTCAAGGATATTTCCTGTTTTGTAAACAGCCGCTGCTGGAACTACCACATTGCTTACAGTGGGTGCTACTGCATCTACGATAATATTTTTTGTTGATGATGAATTACTGAATGAAAGAGAAGCAAAATTTCCAACAAGGTCTTTTATCTCAGTATTATTGAGTGTGATGGAACTGCCGGGCTTAATTCCATCTTTATCTGCATCGCCTGGCTGAATAATGTAACGGAATAATAAACTGTCAGATTGATCACCACCTGCATAAACAGCCGTTTTCTGTTTTGTGCCCACTGTTACAGAAAGCGAAGCCATGCCGCCTGTTGCTGTAATGAATATGTTTTCGGTAAAACGAAAAATAAAATCAAGTGTATCGCCTGTTTTATAAATGCCGTTTGGCGGAATAATAAAATGGGTAACCAGGGGCCTGTTCGCATCTATCGGATCTGAAGAATGGATGATAGGTAATTGAAACAACGCACTGTTATTGCCGATAGAATCTGATAGCAGTGCACTAACCGGAATATTTTCGAAAGCTGCAATATCATTGCCTCCGCTGGTAACCGTAAATACAGCGGAATAGGTACTGTCATTTTTTTTAGTGAACCCCGATAAGGTGAAACCGTTAATATTTCCTGCCTGCAGTGTATACATATCCGGGTCTGGGTTCACCTTAATGATTGCTGTTACCGTGTCGCCAATTTTCATCGGTTTATCCGGCACATGTATCAGATAGATTATGGGTGCTGTTTTGTCTATTGTATACAAATCAAACGATTGAAAAGGCTTGTTATTAACCGATGGTGAGAGTCCTGTATCATTCGCCAGGCCCAATCGTATTGTACCATCTCCCGTTCCTGTATTTATGGTAACTGTGTACGCATTACCCGATCCATTGATAGCTGTTACAGATGCGCCGGCAATGCCTGTGATTACTGCAAAATTCGAAACAGATAATCCTGAAATATTCTGCGCCGTTTGAAGTTTGAAATCTACAGATCCCGCACGAGTTTTTACGGGTGATAAAGCGGTAAGTGAAACAATACTTGTTTGTGTTGTGCAAACAATGTTGTTGCCATAAGCCGTGCCGCCTGCGTTGCTGGCATAGGCCCGCACATTCAATGCAGTACCCGGTGGTAAGCCTGGCACCGGCTGCACAAAAATTCCAGCTCCGGGACCCATTATAATTTTGTTATTTGATAAGGTAGGGTTATTGTTTAATGCCCATACAATTCCCCTTTCTATAATTGCAGACCCGCCCGTATTCGTTATGTTTCCGCCAAGGCTTGCAGTATTGGTGCTTACAGATGCTGCACCGGCTGTGGTAACCGTGGGTAAATTAATGGTGGTGGTAAACGGTAAGGCAGAACCTGTGGAGCTGCCACTCACATTAGTTGCCTTGATACGAAAATAATATTTGCTGCCGGGGTCTAAACCGGTTAAGGTCGCGGCTACATTTGTAATTCCAGTGCCTGCGCTTATATTTGAAGGAACCGCTGAAATGCTTACAGGATGAGAAAACAGGTTGACTGTATCATACTCAAACCATACCGATGTGCCGGCATAATTATCATTCACAGAACCATGTAATTGAACTGTATTTGCAGTAACAGCGTCGGCGGCCAAACTTTGAACCAATGGTGCGGTACTCACCAATCCGGCAGAAAAAGTAAAATTGTCAATGCCCACCGCATCATCATTGCCGGCTTCATCAGCATCATCCCATCGAAGTAATAATTGTTCCCCATTCTTCCAGTTAATACCATTGATCGTGAAAGAAATTTTTTGTTGGTTAAAGGATACATTGCCGTCAAGGCTTGCTCCTGAAGCTGTATTAATAACAGAGCTGAAGTTGAGATTGGCCTCAACCAAAAAACCGGTCCCATCAATATGGGTTAGGGGGCCTGTTTTATATTTGAATGTCCAGGTATTTTTATTGGTTGATCCACCCTTTCTCCATTGTTCAGCGGTAAAGCTTATGGTAAACCTGTTTAAGAGGTTACCCGTTGTATTTGTAAACATTACCCCCACAGCATAGATGCCGGTGCCGGAAGAAAGCGATCCGAGGGCCCTGTCTGTTGCGCCGGATGTTCCAAGACTATATACGCCGTTTCCGGTTGATGAACCATTACTCACACCAAAAGCGGCCGAGGAATTGCTCCCGCCGGTCATAAAAATCTGCCATCCCCCCAGGCCGGTTCCATTCAAAGGTGATCCGGTAAGATTTATCGGACCCTTGCTGTTCAGGGTAAAACTTCCGCTATTGGGCAACCCATCAAAATTCTGGGTATAGGCAGAGCCGGCAGTAGGGTAGGATATTGGTGTAACCCCCACCTGTGCCCGGCTGGGTTGCTGATAAATAAGGGCTACGCATAAAATAAAAGATATAATTTTTCTCATAGTACTTTTTTTAGAGTATTTGTGAATACTGATGAGAGGGTTACGCATCAAATTAAAAAGCCTTTTGGTAAGCACAAAGGGCAAAATGGAAATGGGGTGAAAAAACGGGTGGATAGACAGGTGCTTGTACTTATTTGTCCGCAGAAAAAAACTATTTTGTGCCTGTTTAGGTGGGTACTCAACGGGTTTCGCGGGAATAGCAGGAAAATTGTAGAAAACATTTTGGTTTTTCAGTTCCAGCCATTACCTTTGCCGTCCGAAATTTTAAACGGTTTAGAATGCCTACAATACAGCAATTAGTTAGAAAAGGTCGCGAAATTATCAG
>JAYTOS010000377.1:0-1812 GCA_043747705.1 Bacteroidota bacterium | reverse complement strand
TTGATCTTCAGAATAGCGAGGTCTTTTTCAAGGTCAATATTAGCGATAGTGGCATTGAATTCCTGCCCCTTACTGTTAACAACCACCGCACCCGATCCTTTTAATACGTGGGCGTTGGTTATAATATAACCTTTCGGATCTATCAAAAAACCAGATCCTCCACTGATCAGTTTGGCATTTTCGGGGATCTTACTTTTTACTTCATTGATCAAAGTACCCTGGTATTGCTGGTTCTTTTTGATCACTTCAATAGCTTTGCTTAACTGCTCTATCTGGTTCCCGTTTACTACCGGAGAAAAATAAATAGCCAGGCCGCTGATCACCAATGCAATAATGCCACCTACGGAAGCTGCAATGGCTGTAACCCTTTTGTATTTGTTCCAGAGCTGTATAACACGGCCCTTGGTAGTTAATTCGCCACCTTCATTCACTTCGCCACGCTCTAATAGTTTTGCATGGGTAGCCTGCAAACTTTGTTTAAGGTTACGGTGAACAGAATAGATGTCCATCTGGTGCAGGAACATACTGTGCTCTACCACCATCTGGTCTATTTCAGGGGTATTTTTCCGAAGCGTTTCAAAATATGTACGTTCAGCCGCATCCATATCGCCGCTCAGGTATCTTTCAATTGCTTCTAATAGTAAAATGTCGTCCATGGTATTTAATCTCCGATATTATATTGCGAGAAGAATAATTTCTTCAGGCGCATCAAACATTTGTATTTCTGGTTCTTAGCATTATCTGCATTGGTATAGCCAAACTCGACCGCCAACTCCTGCATTCCCATCTTTTTTAAATAATACCCTTCTAACAAACTTTTGCACGGCTCACCCAGGCTATTCATTGCCCGGTCCATTATGGCAAACTCGGCATTACGCTTTTCGTGTATTTCAAGGTCCTCTTCAACCGGAACAGTCTCATCCAGGCTATCAACTTGGTTTGAATACCGGCCCAATTGCTGTAACCGTTTAAGCCATAAACGCCGGCATATGGAATATACATAGGTTTTAATTTGACAGGTTAAGACAAACGATTCACTTTGTGCTTTCTCATACAGCGCAATCATCGCTTCCTGAAATATATCCCTCGCATCGTCGTAAGACCCGTTATTATGCAGAATGAAAGCCTGAACCATGCTGAAATTATCCTTGTAAATGGTCTCGATGGCCTTTGAATCATTGTTAGCCAATCCTTTCAGTAATGCTTGTTCGGTAGTATCGGCTTTCACTGTCTGTGCATTTAATACGCTGAGGGGGGTAAAAGTAACCCAAAATAGCCCTAAAATTATTTTTTAAGAAATTTATTGTCCATCGGGTTACCTTTTATCACCCCGGGGTATTAACCTTCAAATTCACTCACACAAAAAAAGCCCACAAACATGAAAAAAGTATTCGCAATCCTAGCTGTAGCTGGTGTAATGACCGCTTGTAACAATGGTAATCCTACTGAAGCTAAAAAAGATTCAACCTTAAGTGCCATTGATTCTTCAAAAAATGCCATGAAAGATTCAGTAAAAGCTGGTGCTGATACTGCAAAAGCAATGATCGATTCTTCTGCAAAAGCAAAGAAAGATTCTGTTAAGGGAAAAACAAAGATATAATTTAAAAACTACCGTGTGTCAGATCTTGTGGTGCCTGTTTGCCGGCAGTTTGGTAGCAGATAACTCTTTTCATATGGCAAGCAATCGTTAGAGGCCGCTCCGTTTCCACGGAGGGGCTTTCTTTTTGTCGGGACGCTAAAGCGACCTGACCGATAACCGCGATAATTTTTGCGGGCTGTAGGTGTAAAATCAGGATATGCCTCTCTTGTAAA
>JAYTOS010000376.1:0-8192 GCA_043747705.1 Bacteroidota bacterium | reverse complement strand
ATATCCCCCATACACTCATTTTGAGTAACTTGTTACCTGCACTTATCCATCCCTACCCGTGCAGGGGTTACTTACTATTGCCATTTCTAAAAATTATTTTTTAGAAAATGTGATTTTTGAGGCATCCCTGCGAATAATAATGGAAAGAAGATCATTACCGCCTAATGAATAGAGAACCAAAAGAAGCTTTTTTAAGCCTGGTATTAAAGAACAAGGGAATCATTATTAAAATCTGCAATTCTTATTGCAGGAATAAAGCCGATAGGGAAGATCTTGCCCAGGAAATTACCTATCAGCTATGGCGGTCTGGCAACAGTTTTGATACAGACCATACTTTCTCTACCTGGATGTACCGTGTTGCATTAAATGTGGCCATTTCATTTTACCGGAAAGAAAAAAAATCTGAAACGGTCATCTCCATCTCGGAAAATGAGGTAGATATTGAAGACAAAGCTGATGGCTCGGATGAACTGGAAGAAAATATCAACCTGCTGCAAAAGTTTATCAGTGAATTGAAAGAACTGGACAAAGCACTGATGATCCTCTACCTCGAATCGAAAAGCTACGCTGAAATAGCGGAGATCCTGGGTATTACCGAAACCAATACGTCAACTAGGATCAGCCGTATCAAAGACAAACTGAAACAAAAATTTTCAACTGTAAAAAAATAAATATGGAAGACATAGAATTAAAAAACATCTGGCAATCCTACGATAGGAAAATCGAGGAAGCCCGGGTATTAAATCTTCAGTCATGGGCATTAAACCTTAGTTGCTTTGAAACAATCCAGACACAAAAAGCCAAATCAAAATTAGACTCCCTGGCAACTTTTAAAATATGGGCAGTTGCGTTGGGTATACTATGGGTTTTGTTTTTGGGTGTTTTGGTATATGGAAATCGTTTTGAGAATCTCTATTTCAGCATTTCGGTAAGTTTCATTATGCTTTTTTCCATAATAGCTGTGGTTGTGTATATAAAACATATCATCATCATCAAACAGATCAATTATGCAGAAAATATAACAGATACACAAAAAAAACTGGCGCAATTACAAGTGTCCACCATAAAGTACACAGGGATTCTATGGTTGCAGATGCCTTTTCATACTACCTGGTTCTGGCACAGCAAATGGATACTTTTTAGCAGTGTTAAATTCTGGCTGATTCCTTTTCCCATTACGCTACTTTTCACCGTTTTAGCTATTTATTTATACAGGAATATCAACCTTAAAAACATGCATAAAAAATGGGTAAGAACATTAATGATGGCGGGACCAGAATACAAATCCGTTATTAAGTCCATAGATTTCATCAATGAAATAGATGCTTTTAAGAAAGATTTGGCCTAAATAAGATGCTTGACGGGGTCACACCTAAAAAAAACCTTCTTTCCTGCCTAATTTAAAGGGTTTGGTATTGTAATTGCTCTACGGATACGAATGCTTATTTTTATCCCTCAAACCTAAGAGCTCCTGAACCGTTTCTTCAAAATATTACGTCGCAGTTTTCTTATTCTTATAGCCGTCATTTTATTGGCAATCATTGCTATTCAGACGGATATAGTGCAAAACTGGCTTGTAGGCATAGCCACCAGCCGTTTATCAAAAAGCCTGGGCACAGAAGTGAGTGTAAAAAATGTAAGTTTTGCTTTGTTTAACCGTATGAACCTGGAAGGTATACTGGTAAGGGATAAACAAAAAGACACTTTGCTGTATGCAAAACAAATGAAAGTAAGGATTACCGATTGGTTTTTTCTGAAAGACAAAGCTGAGTTGAAATATATTGGGTTGGAAGATGCAATGGTCAATATGAGCCGTAAGGATTCTCTATGGAACTACCAGTTTATTATTGATTATTTTGCTTCACCCAACCCCACCAACAAAAGCGGCGGCTTAGCACTTAACCTGAAAAAAATTGATTTTAAGAATATTCATTTCCTTAAAAATGATCGCTGGGCGGGCGACTACCTGGATATCAGGGCAGGTAGCCTTTTGGTAGATGCCGATAATATAGATTTCGTTAAAAATGAATTTACCGTCAGCACGATCACCCTTGATGATCCTATTATCAAAATTCAGGGGTATACACCTATACGCCCGGAAACTCCATTCAAAAAAATTGTACATGCGGCTAAAGATGGCATGTATTTTAACAGTGGAAATATATCGTTAAGGCTGGATACTTTAACGATCCATAACGGCAGTGTTTTCCTGGATAAGGATATAAATAAGCCATCTCCTTTTTTCGACGGCAGTCATATACAGTTAAGTAAATTAAATGGTAAACTATCCAGGATATCTTTTGTAAAAGATACACTCCTGGCAAATATTGACCTTGCCTTGAAAGACCGTTGCGGCCTGGAATTAAAAAAGCTGAAAACAAATTTCAAGCTTACACCACAGATCATGGAGCTGGCAAAGCTTGACCTGCAAACCAACAGGAGCCATATCGCCAATTATTATGCAATGAAGTTCAAAGACTTTACCAAAGACTTTGGCCATTACAATAGTCAGGTAATAATGGATGCACATTTTAAAGAAGCCCGAATTAACAGCGATGATATTGCCTACTTTGCCCCCGATCTGAAAACATGGAAAAAAGAAGTACTCCTGAGCGGCAATTTTTTGGGAACAGTGGAAAATTTTAATGTAGACAGGTTAACTGCAAGGATAGGTGCTACCACCAATATTAATGGCAACCTAAGCATGAAAGGGTTGCCTGATATCAATACTACGAAGATCGTTTTAAGCAATGGTAGTTTACAAACCAATTATTACGACCTGGGTGTATTTATTCCTGCCTTAAAAGGCGTAACCTCTCCCAACCTCGCCGCACTCGGAACAATCATTTACAAAGGTAATTTCAAGGGCACTGTTCATAATTTTGTTACGGTAGGCAATTTCAGTACACAGTTAGGCGGCGTGAGAACAAATGTGGCTTTACAATTACCCCGAAAAGGCGACCCCGTTTATACGGGTGCCATTGAAACCATCCGTTTCAATATGGGCAAATTTTTGAACGATACAAAATTAGGCCTAGTTGATTTTAAAGGAAATATTTCCGGTACCGGTTTTGCCGTAGACAGGTTGAAAACAACACTAGAAGGAAAAATATCCTCCCTCGAATACAATAACTACACCTATACAAACATTATTACTAATGGAACTTTTCAAAAAAAATATTTTAATGGTGAAATAAAGATCGACGACCCCAACCTCGATTTTACGAGTACGGTTGAAATAGATCTTACCAAAGAATTGCCACGCTTTAATATCGTTGCTGACCTTGTTCATTCAAATTTAAAATCACTCAATCTTTTCAAGGATTCCCTGGAGTTAACGGGTTTATTGGATGTGAATTTTACAGGAACCACGATTGACAACTTTTTAGGGAATGCAAAATTTTTAAACGCCCATATTACAAAAGGCGCTGTAAGCCTTGGTTTTGATTCCCTCAATTTAGAATCGAGTTATATAGATTCGGTTAAATCTTTACACCTGGCCAGTAATGATTTTAATGCAACCATCTCCGGTAAATTCAGCATTATTGACCTGCCTGCCAGTTTTCAGGGCTTCCTCAATCACTATTATCCAACTTACATAGATCCGCCAAAATCAATCCCCAAAAATCAACAGTTCACATTTATAGTCAATACAAATTATGTAGAGCCCTATATTAAATTATGGGATAAAAATATCTCAGGATTTAATGATGCTTCGATAAGCGGTTCTGTAGATACACGCAATAACTTATTAGGTGTTACTGCAAAAATTCCTTTTGGCAAGTATAAGACAGCCAGTTTCAGTGGCCTTGACTTGGCTGGAAAAGGGAATATTGATACACTTTCAGTGATCGGTACCATTAGTAGCATTCAGGCAACCGACAGTCTTCGTTTTCCAAATACAAAATTAAATGTGGTTTCTTACCATGACCATTCGGTGGTATCCGTTAAGACAAGTGCTGACAATACATTAAACGATGCCGACCTATATGCCGATGTATATACCCTGTCTGACGGAGTGCGTATAGAATTCAGGCCTTCTTCATTTGTACTGAACGAAAAAAAGTGGAATATTGAAAAGCGGGGGGAGTTATCTATCCGAACGCATCTGATGCATGCGCAGAATATTAAATTCACCCAGGGCTTTCAGGAAATAACTGTTGAGAGCAGGGAAGAACCCGGTGCGAATACACAAAACCTTGTTGTAAATCTCAAGAATGTAGTAATGGGCGATCTTACTTCACTACTCTTTAAAGATCCAAGGATACAGGGGATAACTTCAGGGAACATCGCATTAAATGATTTTTCAGGACAATTCAATGCAGCTGCAGACCTGAAAGCTGAACAATTCCGTTTGGATGACGATTCGGTTGGACTGGTAACCATCAAGGCAGATTACAACAGTAAAACAGGTGAGATCCCTTTTACTATTCAATCGCCCAATGAAGGATACCAGTTTACAGCCAAGGGTAGTTATAATCTTAAAGATACAACCGGTAAATCTTTTCATACAGATATCCAGTTAGCTAATTCCCGGATTGATATACTACATAAATTCCTGAATAATATTTTTACGGATATTAAAGGACAGGCAATTGGCACCCTTAGTATCAGTGGTAACCTGAAAGCACCTGACTTACTTGGAAAGATCAAACTCTTGAATGCAGGTATGAAAGTGAAGTATTCGCAGGTGTATTATACCATAGACTCAGCTAACATTAATTTCCAACCCGATGGGATAGATTTTGGTCGCTTCAACATACATGACCGTTATAAGAATACAGGTACCGTAACCGGTAAGTTATATGAGAAGGGTTTTAAAAATATGTCGTTTGATTTCGATCTTACCACCGATAAACTTTTAATGCTGGATACACGGGCCTCCGATAATAACCAGTTCTATGGCAAAGCAATTGGTTGGGCCAACCTTAGCTTTAAAGGGCCTGAAAGCAATTGCAAAATGAATATCGTTTCGGGAGCAAACGACAGTTCGCATATTTATATTCCTAATTCTATCACGCGCGAAAGTGGATCTGCCGATTTTATTGTTTTTAAACAGTATGGAACCGAAATGGCAACCGAGACAGGAAGCAGTAAGCTGGACCTGACAGTTGACCTGGACCTTACGGTGAATAAGAATGTAATGATAGATGTGATACTTGACGAGCAGACAGGTGATGTAATCAAAGCAGTAGGAAATGGCAAACTATTAATACGGGCCGGCACAACAGAGCCACTATCTATACGTGGCAGGTATAACATTGACAGGGGTAGTTATGTTTTTAATTTCCAGGGGCTTATCCGTAAACCTTTTGAGTTATTACCCGATGCCGGTAATTATATTGAGTGGAGCGGTGATCCATTCGGGGCAGACATGCATATTGACGCACAATACACTGCCGAGCGTATAAGCCTTAGTGAATTGGTGGGCAACAATATTTTCAGCCCTGCGGTAAAAGGCTATCGCGGGGATGTGTATGTGATTGCGCAGTTGCGTGAGAAATTAAGCAAGCCTTTCATAAAATTCAGGTTAGACTTTCCGCAAACCAGCCCGATTAAATCAGATAATGAATTCTCACAATACCTTATACGACTGGAAAAAGATCAGAACGAAATATTGAACCAGGTGGCTTTCGTTATACTCTTCAATTCCTTTGCCCCGCCCGGTAATGGTGGTGGGCCGGGGGTAAGTCCGTATGCGATTACTTCATTAGGTTACAATACAGTTTCTCAAATGTTGACCAAAAGTGTAAACAAGGTATTGTCTAACCTGCTGTTCCGTATAACCGGCGATAAAAGTTTACGGTTCGACATAGGTACCAGTGTTTACAGCAGTTCCAATATCCTCGACCCTACGAATACCAATTCAAACAGGATTGACCGTACAAGGGTGGACCTTAAATTCAGCCGCGCGTTTGCCAATGATAAAATAATTGTTACGCTTGGAAGCGATATTGATTTTAACCTCGGAAATTCTGCCATACAAAATGGAAATACACAATGGCTTCCCAATTTTAATATCGAATTCATTCTTACGCAAGACAGGAAATTAAGGTTGATCGTTTTTAATAAAACAAGTCTTGATATCAGCGATTCCAGGTTTGGCCGCCGCAAAAGGCAAGGGGTGAGTATTTCTTACCGGAAAGATTTTGAAACTTTTTTTGGCAAGAACGAAAAAGTTGTTCAAGTTAAGCCACCGGTTGACAGCACATCGAACAGGGGAAATTAAAAATAAGGGAAGCCCAGATTTTATTTAGCTAATACAGGCTTCGGTACCAGCTTACAGCCTTTCATTCGGTATACATAAAAATACCTGACTACTCCCCCGCTTCTTATCTGGTTAATCACCACAGGTTTTTCAATAACTGTAAAATATTGACCGTACGTTTCAATAACATTTAGTGGCAGGTTAGACGGAACAATGCAATAAGTATCATCACCGGGTTGCAGCGGCTGCCGTACTTTATTCAACCAGGCAAACTTATGCAGGTCTTGCAACTGACCAATACCTATCAGAGGCAATCCCGTTTCACGCGAAGTATAAAATTCAAGGTGCCCCCCCGGAAACCACTTATTAACGATGATCGGAGAATTCGGTTTCATCAAACCTTTGGCAGCATCGTCCTTTACCTGCGATGCAAATGTCTTACTGAAATCTTTCCAACCCGATAAGTCGAGTGTGGGACAATATTCACCATAATTCTGTTGATCATGGCTACCGAAGTTAACGGGCGATAACCTGATAAGTGCAACACCTAACATCAAAACGATAACAACCAGCGTAGCTGCCATTTTGATAAACCCGGGAACAACTTTGAATGATCTTTGCTCAAGATATAAAGCACCAACAAAAAACAAGGGGATATAACCGGGGCCGCTCCAATGCGGTAATGTGGGGTTTAATAAAGAAACACCCCAAAACAAAAATATCATCGGCAAACTCATACAGAGTAACCATACAGAAGCCTTTCTTCTGTTAATCCTGATCCGGTTTCGCAACATCGCAATCAATGCAATACTTACCAGGATAAAAATAACAGGGTTCTGGTAGGCAATTTCACCACCTATTTCCCTGCCAAGCATATCCCATTGAACAGTAGTATGTGTAACACGGTTGGAATGATACCGGTACATAATAAAATCATTGAGCACGTTCCAATACACAATGGGCAGCACACAAAGTATGGTTACAGCAACACCTGCATACAGGCGCCAGTTTAATAACCATGTAATCCTTGTGATGATGAGGAATAACCCAAAGCCTGCCCATAAATATAAACCATGCACTTTACATAAAGTAGCCAGCCCAATTATCAACCCCAATAATAACCAGGTGCTTAATTTCTGATCATCTTTCTTAATAAACAAATGCCCCATGATGTATAAAGCACCGGTCCAGAAAGGCATTTGCGGAGAATCGGGAAGTATAAAGAGTCCGGCAATAAAACCGGTATACACAGAACAGTTATAAATAAGTGCCGCATACCAACCTGTTTTTTCGTTGGCCAGTAATTTACCTGTCTTAAAAATAAACCAGGTTGAAATGGCAGCGCAGATAATACTACCCAAACGGAGCGATACTTCATTTACCCAAAGAAGGTTAATCGTGGTAACCCTGATCATCCAGCCAACCATCGGCGGGTGATCAAAATGGTTCCAGTCGGGTTGCAGGGCGTAAGTCCAGTAATACACTTCATCATTACCCAGTTCCAATAAAGAAGCAGCAACCAGTTTCAAAACAGAAACGATCAGTATCAGCCACAAAACTTTTTTGGAATATTGTTGATTCATGATTGTGCGGGAAGAAAGCAAATACCATACCGATAAATCTATGCCCGGTCCATCAGCCATCTAACGGCAAATTCATATCCTTTCAACCCCAATCCAAAGATACTGCCTGCACATTTACCTGATACATGCGATAGTTTTCGGAAATCTTCTCTCGAATGAACATTGCTTATATGCACTTCTACTACCGGCGTTTTAATAGCAGCAACCGCATCGCCTATCGCAACAGAGGTGTGTGTATAGCCGGCTGCATTTAACACAATACCATCATAATCATAACCAACCCTTTGCAGTTCATTAATCAGTTCGCCTTCTACATTACTCTGGTAATAATGAAAGTCAACAGCAGGGAATAATACACGCAGTTCGTCCAGGTATTTTTCAAACGGCATATTGCCGTAAAT
>JAYTOS010000375.1:0-9356 GCA_043747705.1 Bacteroidota bacterium | reverse complement strand
CCGCTTAGCCATATATTGCGGGGCACACCAGTTAATTCATTACCTGAATAATTATTCGTTGTTTGCTGGTAATTGGTAAAACGATAAGGCTGGTAACTGTAACTGCTCCATATATTCCATCCTGAAAAAAATCCCGCTGAATTTTTTATTAATTGGTATTTGATCAATGCCTCTATACCATTTTGTTTTATACTCCCGGCATTTACAAAATATTCTGCACCCGCTGCATTATTCCTTCTTACTATCGCATTTTGGAGTGTAAAAAAATAAGACGCAACATCAAATTGTAAACGCTGATCCAGCAATTCACCTTTAATACCTGCTTCATAGTTCCACCCATATTCGGCGAGGAGATCACCATAAAAATTTCCATCCGAAGGCCTTACCTCGGCAAGTGCAGGTGGCGAGAATCCTTTGGCAGCAAGGGCATACAGGGAGATATCATTATTAATCCTGTACAAAACAGCGAACCTTGGCGTTAGCACGGCATGTATGTTTTTATTTGCATACGCCGAATTGGGATCTGTTAACCGTTTGTATTTAAAGGATTGATTATTCAGACTGATTCCTGCTGTTACATTCCATTTGTTACCAATAGTATATTGCATTTGCGAGAAGGCAAACCATTGGTTGATAAATACATTGTCTTTGAACTGAACGGTGTCTGCCACACCTGCCCTGTTACCAAAATCATTGATTGAAGAATAATTGTACAGCCATTCCACACCATTCATCCATTGAAAATCTGTGCGAGCTGTCTTCTGCCGGAAAATTAGATTCGTACCGGCACCCAGGTTATCTTCTGTCCTTTTTTCATAATTCGTTATAAAAGGATTTTTGAAAGAAGTGTTATTCCCGGTGATAAATGATTTTATAACAAACATATCACCAACAGTTATTTCATGATGGATGCCGCCGAAAATAGTCTTGTTGTAAATAGCCGCCTGTTGCTGCACGGAGCCCGGCAAAGTACCCGCGGACTGCCTTGATAATTTTGGGTTGGCGAGCATTTGTGCCAGTGTAATTCCGCCCGGTGTTTGGTAAAACAAATCTGTATAGAAAAAAAGCAATTTGATTTGTTGCTTTTTTAATTGCCACGCAGCTTGCCATTTTATGGCATCTTTTCTGGTAGCAGACTGTTCGCGGTAGCCATCAGATTGCTGGTGACTTTGTTGTAGGGAGGATGCAAAATATTTTGCGTTGCACTGCCAGCTTACCCGTTCTGCAAAAAGTCCATAAGATCCGCCGGTCATCCCTGCCGAATACCTGTTTTGAGAAGTATTTGAAAAAGCCAGATCTGAACGCAATAGTAAAGCTCCACCTGTTCCTGCCCCATACACACTGGCAGCGGGGCCTTTAATGATTTCAGCAGCTGTTAGTTGATTCATGTCTACCAGATTCAGGTATGTATTACCACCACCATCCGTTAAAGGAATATCGTTCCAATACACTTTTACATTCCGTACCCCAAAAGGCGAACGTAATAAACTGCCCCGAACCGATAACCGGTAGCTGGCCGGCGAACGTTCTTCCATGCGCACACCGGGCACTGTATTCAATATAGGTACCAATGAGGTATTGGCATAACGGTTAATTTCTTTTGAAGTGATAGTTGCCACCGCCGCGGGAACCGCTTTCCATTGCAATCTTGTGTTGAATGCCTGCACGGTAACTTCCTGTAAAAGGGTATCGCCTTTCACCGTATCAACAACCATTTTGTCCGTTGCCTGACAGAACGAAACGCTGTTGTTGGTATAAATGAAAACAAAAAGAAATAAATACTTCATAGTTCTTATAAACGATGGGCAAGTTAGGCAGAAAACAAAAACCCGGAACGTAATGCTCCGGGTTTGCTATATAAAAAATGATTGGTGTTTATTTTTTCAGATACATCACTTCTTTTACCAGTTTAACTGTTCTGGCTACATCGGGCATGGCCAGTGCGGCAAGATTAGGGGCATAGTGCATGGGTGCATCCGCACTGGTAATTCGGCGAATTGGCGCGTCCAGGTAATCAAAGCCTTCCTTTTGTATACGGTAACTGATCTCTGAAGAAATGGAAGCAAACGGCCATTGTTCTTCTACAATTACCAGGCGGTTTGTTTTCTTAACGCTTTCTAAAATCGTCATCCAGTCTAATGGGCGGATGGTCCTCAAATCAATTACCTCGGCACTGATCCCTTCTTTTTCTAATTCGGCAGCAGCTCCCAAAGCTACTTTCATCATTTTATTATAAGAGACGATAGTTACATCGCGGCCCTGCTTTTTAACATCGGCCTTACCTATTGGTATGTAGTATTCTTCATCTGGCACATCGCTTTTATCACCATACATTACTTCGCTTTCCATGAATATCACGGGGTCTTGTTCATAACGTATAGCTTGTTTAAGCAATCCTTTCGCATCGTAGCCATTAGAAGGTGAAACCACTTTTATACCCGGGATATTTGCGTAATAGCTTTCAAATGCGGTTGAATGCTGGGCACCTAACTGGCCTGCGCTGCCATTGGGCCCGCGAAAAACAATTGGGCAACCAATCTGCCCGCCACTCATGGCCAGCATTTTAGAAGCGGTATTCAATATTTGGTCCATGGCGAGGACGGCGAAGTTCCATGTCATAAACTCTACTATAGGCCTTAACCCGCTTTGGGCAGCTCCTACAGCAACGGCGGTAAAACCTAATTCAGAAATAGGTGTATCAATCACTCGTTTCTCACCAAATTCAGCCAACATTCCCTGACTTACTTTATAGGCTCCGTTGTATTCGGCCACTTCCTCACCCATTAAGAAGACTTTTTCATCCCTTCGCATCTCTTCATTCATGGCTTCACGCAGAGCCTCTCTAAAAGCAATAGAACGCATCATATCAGTTTATTAAATGAGGAGCAAAAATATAAGATTATCAGGTACAAAACCAAAAAACGCTGAACGCAGAACGCTGAACGTTAAAAGCGGGGCTTACAGCAGAAAACGATTGGCTGTTACAGCTAAAAAAATCCCCTGTCGAATTTGACAGGGGATCATTCAATTTTATACAGCCAATATTAAAATTAAAACACGTTCCAGGCAAAGCTCATGTAATATAAACCACCGATTTCGGGGTTACCAAAGCCAGTGCGATAGTATTTATTGAACAGGTTAGTTGCACCGATCTTAACAATTGATTTACTAGCAGGAAATTTGTAACTAACGGCAGCATCTACTGTTCGCACATATGGAACCATACCTGTGGCAAAAGTACCCTGATAGAGGAAGCTATTTGCCCACCTGTAAACAACGTTGAATCCAAGACGGTTGTCTTTACCAAATCCACTGTTGCTAAACATAATATTGGTGCGGTGTTTAGGTGTATTGAAATAAGAAACAAAACCCGCAGGCAGATCGCCGATTTTATCAGAATAATAATTGCCACTGATAGAATAATTTTTACCTAATAAATATTCTACGGATGCGCCATAACCACTGGTTTTCACATCACCCGGGGCATTCACTGAAATGCTGTAACCGATACTCTTATTAGGATCTAACAAATCGCCTGGGTTAAATGCAGCGGCATTTCTGGATTGTACTCCGTTTACGCTGCTGAGGAAATCTTTATAAGTAGACCAATAAGCATATACATCTATCAATAATCGCTGAGCAATCAAACCTTTATACCCTACTTCAAATGACTTACTTGATTCGGGCCTGAAATCATTATCAAACGTCTGTTGTTGCAATAATGCCGGATTGGGTGCCCCTGCTAATGCACTGGCTCCGAAAGCCTGAACACTTGGTACCGTAAACAACGGGTTTGTACTGAATTGATAGTAATTCCTAAGTTGTGGTAAACCACCCATCAAACGGGTTCCGCCACCTACTAACAGGTTAATCCACTGATTTTGGGTAGTGGGGAAACGATAGGCTGTTTGATAAGAAAAACGGAGGTTATGGTCTTTGGCCAGTTTTACAACCGCTGAAGCCCTTGGTGTAAAGCGCCCTTTGAAATTGGTATTTTTATCATAACGGCCTGATACAGTCAATTTCAACACATCATTCAGTAATTTCTGTGATAACTGTGCATACGCACCAAATTCATTGATCTTAATAGGACCTGCTGTATCAGCAAATAAAGTTCCCTGAGAATTCAGCACATATTGTCTTGAACTTAATCCAACCAGGAAATCCGTACCGCTTCTGGCTAAGCCCAGATCTTCCGTAAAATTATATTGTCCTTCAAACACATTCAACCTTGTTCTGTCAAGAAACAAACCCCCGCCCTGTGAAATAGGTGTACCGGCAATTTTCTGAAATACAGGATTAAGGCCGATATTTTGACCAACAGGTATACCCTGATCTGCAAATGCACGTGCTGCATTGTGCGCGGCTATATTTGATGCACCCGCATCAAGGTTACCAATATAAGCAGCAATATATTGAGGATACCAGGTACCACTTGGTTTTATTGCTTCATTGAATAACCTGGTAGTAATCGTTGCATTAAATGAACTACCTGAATTCTCATGTGTGGTATACGCCCGTGCGAACCAATTTTTATGTTTTAATTCGAATTTAAACTGACTCATTCTAAGATCTTTCAATGAGTATCTGTCGCTACCCGTATATACAGTGTTACCTGTTCCGAAGTTAGCCTGGAAGGAAGCTTCAATGTTATCGGTTAATTTATAGTACAACCCACCGGTTAATTTAAAGTTGACAGTTGTTGGGTCTACTACATTTTTTTCATCCCATCCGGTTCTGCTGACAGATTGATTTTGGAAGATGTTACGGCCTCTGTCATATAAGAAATAAGATCCGCCTCCAGCTACAACGGCACCTGCACCAATAGAGGTAAGAAAAGAATTCAGATTTGCCAGCTTAGCACCAGGTGATGCGGCTAAGAAAGCATTAGAAGCCCCAATAACGGCACTAGGTATCCCCGCCAATACACCTCTGGTTATAGAGCTAAGGTTTTGGGTTGTTTCATCACCGTAAACGTTCACACCATCATAATTGGGGTCAGACTGCCTGTTTCCGGGAATTGTTTGATTACCGGGTCTGTTATAATTATCTGTCTGGTTAGCCAGCCAATCCTGCGCCTGTACAAACTGGGCATTAATTTTATAGGCAAATTTTTCGGAGAGTTTTTTACCCCAACGCACGCTCCAGTCATAATAAGAGGCCCTTGGGCGTTGTTTGCTATCAACATGGTTTACACCTTGTTTAATCTGGAAACTTAATCCCTGGTATTTGAATGGGTTCTTGCTATTAATTAGTAAAGTACCATTCATTCCACCAGAGCCGTATAATGCTGATGAGGCACCGGCCAGTAATTCCATATTGTCTACGTCCAATTCAGTTAAACCAATTACGCTACCCACCGAAAAGTTAAGGCCGGGAGCCTGGTTATCCATACCATCCACGATCTGGTTCAGCCTGGTATTACCACTGCTGTTGAAACCACGTGTGCCGATACTTTTGAAAGTTAAACTTGCTGCTACTACATCAACCCCTTTGAGATTGGTAAGCATATCATAATAACTTACTGCAGATGTATTACGAATAGCGGCGGAACCAATTCTTTCGATTGATACGGGTGACTCGAGTATCCTTTCCGGAACCCTTGAAGCTGCTACCACTACTTCATCGCCTAATGTAAATGAGGTTACCATATCCACATCCACCACAGCATTATTTGACGTTACAGACACTTCCTTGGCTGCATAGCCCACAGAAGAAAATACAAGTGTGAATGGCAATTTTTGAACAGTAGAAAATTTGAAGTTACCCTTGTCATCGGTAAACGTTCCTGCTGAACCGCCTTTAACTGTTACGGATACAGCCGAAACTGCTTCTTTGGATTTACCGTTTTTAACACTACCGGAGACAGTAGTTGATTGTTGGGCCATTACCGATACACACATAGCTGTACCAATGACCAACAACCCGCAATGGGTTAAGAATCTTCTCATATAAGCAAGTTTTAAATGAATTGTTAATAAAAATAGCATTTGTTAGTTTTGTATAAAAATTTAATTTGTCCACAAGTAACGACAGAGTGTTGAGAAAAATTATGTGTGTTATCCCTTATTTATCAATGTCCTATCTAATTTTACGGGATGGCAGCCTTTCAATTTCCCTCGCAAACCAAGCTATACCACGGTAAAGTAAGAGATGTTTACAGCATAAAAGATGATTGGTTAGTAATGATTGCCAGTAACCGGATTTCTGCTTTTGACGTAATTTTGCCCCCGCCTATTCCTTTTAAAGGACAGGTTCTCAACCAAATAGCTGCTTTTATGCTGGAAGCTACCCGGGATATTTGTCCTAACTGGCTTGTAGATGTACCTGCACCTAATGTATCTATCGGGAAACGTTGCATACCGTTTAAAATAGAAATGGTTGTGCGGGGTAATCTGGTGGGCCATGCCTGGAGAACTTACAGCAGCGGCAAAAGAGAGCTCTGCGGGGTGGGTTTGCCGGAAGGTTTACATGAAAATGATTTTTTTCCTTCCCCCATTATCACCCCTTCTACCAAAGCCGAAGAAGGACATGATGAAGACATTTCCAAGGAAGACATTATTGCCAAAGGGCTGGCCAGCGAATCTGACTGGCAAGTAGTGGAAAAATATACACGTAGTTTATTTGCCCGTGGTAAAGAAATTGCTGCCAGGCAGGGATTGATACTGGCAGATACAAAATATGAATTTGGTAAGATTGGTGATACGATTTATTTGATGGACGAAGTGCATACGCCGGATTCATCAAGGTACTTTTATTCAAACGGTTTTGAAGAAAGGCAGGCAAGCGGTGAGAAACAAAAACAATTGAGTAAAGAATTTGTACGGGAATGGCTGATCGCCAATAATTTTATGGGGAAAGAAGGGCAGGTGGTTCCTGAAATGTCGAACGAATGGATTGAAACGATTAGTAAAAGATATATCGAGCTGTTTGAAAAAGTTACCGGAAACCCTTTTATACCGGAGATATTAGCTGATACGGTTATTGAAAAAAAAGTAAATGAGGCATTGGTGAGATTGAAAGCGGTTTGATAGATTTTGAATTTTGATCATTCATCCAACTCAATAAGAAACAAATTTTCCCTGCCTATCTGGCATATCGAAAATAGCAGCATTCATATCGAATACTTCTTTCAGTAATTCGGCAGTAATAGGCTCATTTTTGGAAAGTGTTCGGATAATATGGCCTCCTTTCATAAAAAATATTTTATCTGCATATTTCAGGGCCAGGTTTACATCATGTAATACTGCGGCTACCGCTACCTGCTTGCGACAAAGTGATTTTGCTTCCTGTAATAACTGATGCTGGTATTTTATATCGAGGTGCGAAACGGGTTCATCAAGTAACAATAATTTTTCTTGTGTAACCGATGTATCTCCTATCTGTGCCAATACACGGCTCATGTGCACTTTCTGTGCTTCACCACCTGAGAGGGTATGGTAATTGCGGTCTCGCAGATGCGAGATTTCCATTTTATCCATCTGGTTATCAACTATCACTTCATCCATGGGAAGGGGATGGTTTTTGAAATAAGGATACCGGCCCATCATTACCATTTCCCTCACAGACAAAGGAAAGCTGATATGGTAGTGTTGTGATAGCACAGCCCTGTGCCGTGCCAATACTTCTGTTTTGTATCCGGATATTTTTTCTCCTTTAAATAAAATATTCCCTGCAGTTGGGAGTATTGTACCCGACATCATTTTTAATAAGGTTGATTTACCAGCACCGTTGGGACCCATGATTACCACAAACTCACCTGGCCGGATCATAAGTGACACTTCTTTTACTAAAAAAGATTTACCTATTATCAATGAAACATTTTGCACATCAATCATACCCACCTCCTTTTGTGTTGAGCATGTTAGTGCGTTTTAGCAGGATGATAAAAACCGGTGCACCCACTAATGATGTAATAATGCCAATAGGTATTTCAGCGGGGGCAAGTAATAATCGTGCGCCTATATCGGCCAACGTTAATAAAATAGCTCCGGCTATCATGGAGGCTGGTAATAATTTTTTATTATCACTGCCAATTAATAACCGCATAACATGCGGCACGATCAATCCCATAAAACTGATCACACCTACAAATGCAGTGGCTACCGATACCATAGCAGTATTGTACAACATGATCTTTCTTTTTAATTTCTCAGTATCAACACCTGCATACCTGGCTTCTTCCTCACCCAATACTAAAGTATTTAATTGTTTCGCGTACCTCACAGCCAGCATAAAAACAAGGGCAGCTATTATACCGGTTATCACTACCTGCATCCAGGTGGCGCCGGAAAAAGTACCGAGGTTCCAAAAAGTAATGCTTCTCGCCTGTGGGTCGCGGGCTATATAACTCATAAAACCCGTACCACTTAACCCTACAGCGTTTACAGCAATACCGATTAATAATATGGTGGTTACATCCATCCGTTTATTTCCTTTGGCCAACATATATACTGAATAGGTTGCGAGTAAGCCGCCGGCAAATGCAAACAGCGGCACCAGCAAAGGGCCGGCTAATTGCTGTATGTTTTTACCGATGCCTGCGGATAAAACAAAAACAACAGAGGCTCCAAAAGCTGCGCCGGCACTCGTACCTATCAATCCCGGTTCTACTATCGGGTTCCTGAACAACCCTTGCATTAACACACCCGACACCGCTAATATAGCACCGGTGATCATACATAGCAATACTCGCGGCAACCGGATCTGCAAGAAGACCCCTTCATAAATAGTTGAAGGGTTTTTGCCCTGTGCCCAATGCTTAACAGCCGCAAACATATCAGCCACAGTAATGGATACTGCACCAAATGCGATGGCTGTTAGCAAAGCAACCAGTAGCAGGATAATTAATACCGGGAAGAAATATTTATTTGTTCGCAACATTTATTTCGGGATGGATAAGGTTCATCAATTTCATCACATTCTCGCCTGTACGGGGGCCAAAATAAACCAGGTCATGTTCTTCAAAGCGATAGATGCGGTTATTCTTTGCTGCATTGGTTAAGCCAACACCGGGTACTGTTTTAAAATTTTCAATCGTGCCGCCCATTTTATCGAACCCGAAATTGGTAGCGATAATAATATCCGGGTTAGCGGCTGCTACTGCTTCGGCACTCATCTGGCGGGCTCCTTTGGCATCATAAACAGACGTCTTCCCCCCGGCAGATTTGATCATCTTATCACCGGCACCGTTACGGCCACTCATGACAAAGAAATTATTATTCGCCTGGCCGTAGTGGATGATCATAACAGTGGGCGTGTCTTTCAATAATTTCCGGAATGACTTTACCCTTTCCATATCATTATCCATTTTATTGATAATGAAATCCGCTTTTGCTTCAGCCCCAAAAAATTTA
>JAYTOS010000374.1:0-6987 GCA_043747705.1 Bacteroidota bacterium | reverse complement strand
GCCCTTCGTTGCATACCAATGATATCTATACAAAAAGTAGAAGTGAGTGCCGTAATAGCACCATCTGCACTTGGAAAAAGCGCGGAGATCAATGCTATGATAAATATCACAGAAACAAATGGTGGCATATGCCCCAGCGCAATCGCAGGAAATAATTTATCGCCGGTAACCGCCAGGTTTAATTGGGTAGCATATAAATATAACAATCCACCCAGGAAAAGAAAGATGAATATTACTATCATCAGTACTACCGACATGGAAATAATATTTTTTTGCGAATCTTTCAGTGTTTTCACAGAAATATTTTTCTGCATCATCTCCTGGTCCATACCTGTCATGGTAATGGTAATAAAAGCCCCTGCGAGGATTTGTTTTACAAAAAACAGTTTACTGTCGGGGTGGGTAAAAAATATTTTGGAATAGCCCTTTTCATGCATTGCCTGCAGGCTGTCGCCTAAGCCGAGGTGTAAGTTGTTAAGTATATAAATCACACAGATCACCAATCCCAATAACATACAGGTTGTTTGCAAGGTATCTGTGTATACAATTGTTTTTACACCACCTTCATAGGTGTATAAAAGGATCATTATTAAAATAATCAATGTGGTGGCCCAGAAAGGGATATGGAAACTGTTAAGAATGGCATCCTGTAAAATATTCACAACAAGGTAAAGCCTGGCAGTTGCCCCCAATATCCTTGATAAGATAAAAAAACCCGCGCCTGTTTTATAAGAAGTAAAGCCGAGGCGGTTATGCAGGTAATTATAAATGGAAGTAAGGTTTAACCGGTAATATAAAGGCAATAATACAAAGGCGATCACGAGGTAGCCGATCAGGTAGCCGAGCGTGATCTGGAAATAGGCAAAAGATTCCCTTGCCACAGCACCCGGCACACTTACAAAAGTTACTCCGCTTAAGGAAGTGCCTACCATGCCAAAAGCCACCAGCATCCAGTTACTGCTTTTATTGCCGATGAAGAAAGACTCGTTATTACTGTTTTTTCCTGTGTACCAGGCCACGCCAAGTAATATTAAAAAATAAGCTATGACAAAGGAGAATAGCAGTAATGGCGACATATCGGGGCAATTAAATCGTTAATAATACTTTTCTTATGTGAATGGTTGATCGTGATTCGTGAATCGTGAGTCGTGCGTAAATATAGATTTTAGCATAAAACTCCCTACTGACAACTCACAATTAAATCCCTTAAATCATAATCCAATAAGCATAACACAAACTAATATGAAAAGTAGTAAAAATATTTCACCTATTTTGCCAACTGTAAAACAGTTTTATGCAATTGAGCAGTATCGCCGTTTTTTGCGGATCAAAAAGTGGAGCCAACAGCCTGTATGAGCAACATGCATATGCATTGGGCAAAATAATGGCGGAGAAAAAAATCGTTTTGGTATATGGCGGTGGGAACAAAGGATTGATGGGTGCCATAGCCAATGCGGCAATGGACAATGGGGGCGAAGTGATAGGGGTGATACCCAAACTCTTACTGGCATGGGAACACCAGCACGAGGGCATTACTGATCTGCGTGTTGTGGAAGATATGCATGTAAGAAAAAAAATGATCTATGAGTTGTGCGATGCAGCCATCGTATTACCAGGTGGAAATGGAACACTTGACGAATTATTTGAAATGCTTACCTGGAACACATTGAATATCCACAATAAAAAAATAGTATTGTTGAATTCGGGCGGGTTTTACGACCATATGGTGGAACATATAAAAACCATGTCGGAACAGGGTTTTTTATATAATGACTGGAATGAGCGATTGATCGTTAGCAATGATCCTCAATCGGCTATTGCTTCGCTGGTTTAAGGTAAATACCAAAACCTGCCCTGAATACCGGTAGTGGATCATTGTACTGATCGCGATAAGGAGAGTTCCTGTTTTGCAATACATCTATCATTAAAGTAACATACGAATAATGGCTGCCAAGCACCCTTGTTCCATAACCTACACCTACCAATAAACTTCCTGCATTGTAATTATAATTACCGGTTTGGTTGGTTAATACATCTTTCTGAGAAGAACTGATCCAGTTAAATTCCGGCTGAACCTGTATATGCAGAAAACTTACGGGCCAGATCCGTAAAAAAGTTCCGCCGCCATAATTGAAATTCCGCAGGCGGATACTGCTGAATTCCGAAGCATTTTGAGAAAAATAATTAATGTTGAGTGCCACGCCTGCATCGAGCCACTTAGTAATACTGTAACCGATTTCAGGGTTCAGGCCAAGGTTGAAAGAGCGGTTGGCAAGACCGAGGTTAAGACTAGATCCTAAAAAAATATTTTCCTTTTTGAACTTTCCTTTTCGCTCATCAACATCATTTTGCTGTGCAAAACTGCTTACGGAAACAGCTAACAGGATAAAGGCTATAAGGGTTCTCAGGTTCTTCATAGTCAACATTTACTACAAACGTAGTTATTTAGTAAGGTCGAAAATTTTTCCGGCATTTAAAATATTGTTAGGATCGAAGGCTTTTTTGATCTCCCTCATCAAACGAAGGTTGGCTTCTTTGAAAACAGTATCCATGTACGGCTTCTGTATCAATCCGATTCCGTGTTCGCCGCTGATGGTGCCACCTAATTGTTTTACAAGGATGAATAAAGAAGTAAGTGCCTCGGTCATTTCTTTACTGCCATGGCTGTTTTTAATGGTGGGGTGGTTTATGCGGATATGCAGGTTACCATCCCCGGCATGTCCATAACACACAGCATCGAAGCCATGTTTTTTGCCCAATGCTTTCACGCCTCTTATTAATGCGGGCAATTCTGCTCTTGGAACAACTGTATCTTCTTCAATGGTGTAGCCGCTGGTTTTAGCGGCTTCCGCAACACGGCGACGTAGTTTCCACAATTCGGCTTTCTGCTGGGCATCATCAGCAAAGAAAATTTCACCGGCTTCAAATTGCGTAAGCAGTTCTGCGATAGCTTCCATATCGTTCATCAGCACATCCATATTGTTGCCGTCTACTTCAATGATGAGATGAGCAGCTATATCATCGTTAACGGGTACGGCACTGCTTTCCACCATTTTACTTACGATCTTCAATGCATCTATTTCAACCAGTTCCAATGCACTGGGCACAAAGCCTGCACGGAAAATGGCACTTACGGCTTCACTGGCTTTTTCAAGCGAAGCAAAAGGTACCAGCATCAACAGGTCGTATTTTGGAAACGGTATCAACTTCAAAACGATCTTGGTAACAATACCCAATGTGCCTTCGCTGCCAACAATCAATTGTGTAAGGTTATAGCCGGTGGAGTTTTTTAACACATTGGCACCTGTCCAGATGATCTCACCCGAAGGCAAAACCACTTCTAGGTTCAGCACATAATCCCTTACAACACCATACTTCACGGCTTTGGGGCCGCCGCTGTTTTCGGCAATATTGCCACCGATAAAACAACTGCCCCGGCTGCTGGGATCAGGTGGATAGAATAACCCTTTTTCTTTCACTGCATTTTGTAATACTTCCGTAATTACGCCGGGTTCGGTGGTTACCTGCAGGTTGCGCTCATCGATCTCCAGAATTTGGTTCATCCGTTCACTCGAAATAAGTACCCCACCCAAATGCGGTAAGGCACCACCACTCAGGCCTGTTCCCGCACCCCTTGGAGTTACAGGCAGTCTGTCTGCATTACATATTTTCAGGATGGCAGAAATATCTTCGGCAGATCGGGGCTTTAATATAATTTCGGGCAGGTACACTAATTGCTCAGTCTCATCATGACCATAGTACTGTAAGTTTTCTTCATCAGCCAATACATACTCCTCCCCGAGGATTTTTTTGAATAAAGAAATATGTTCCGGGGTAATCAAACCCTTAACGGAAACTGCCTCCATACAAGTAAATTTCAGTAAAAATAACAGCTTGTACGGAGATGTATGCCTTTAAGCCTGCATTTAAGGCATTTTTTTTATAAATCATTCAATAGAAGCCTCTTCTATGAGACTGACCTTTGAAAATGGTTTCATTTTTTTTGAAATTGTATAATAATACCCCAGATTTTTTAATAACCTCTAAAGTGTAACGGGTACACATAAATCCGGGTGAAACAGGGAATCGGTTATTTTTGTTCTTCTAACTAACGTTTGTTCGTATATGATTGCTCCTACTATGATGATGTCAAAAAAGAAATTATTGGCCTTAGGCTTATCGGCAAACAATGGCGTTCATTACCAGTTATCACCCGAAGAACTTGTTGAACAAACAATTCTAAGGGGTCAGGGGGTGCTGAATAATACCGGTGCTTTGTGTATACGCACGGGTGAGTTTACTGGTCGCAGTCCGAAAGACAAATTCATTGTGAAAGATTCGATTACTGAAAACTCGGTTGACTGGAACAATTTCAATATCCCGATTGAAGAAAAATATTTCCACCAGTTACAAAGGAAAATGCTGGACTATCTCGGACAGAAAGAAGAAATATGGATTCGTGATGCGTATGCCTGTGCCGATCCAACTTATCGTTTGAATATCCGGGTGATCAATGAAAATCCATGGAGTAATTTATTTGCTTACAATATGTTTCTACGTCCGGTTGAAGCGGAACTGGAAAATTTTGAACCCGCCTGGCACATTATCCAGGCACCTGGGTTTAAAGCCGATCCGGCAGTTGATGGTACACGCCAACACAATTTTGCCGTGATCTCTTTTACACATAAAACTATTTTGATCGGCGGTACAGGGTATACCGGTGAAATGAAGAAGGGTATATTCAGCGTACTCAATTATATCCTGCCACACGATAAACAGGTACTTAGCATGCATTGCAGTGCCAATATGGGTTGTGAGGGTGATGTAGCTGTATTTTTCGGATTGAGCGGTACCGGTAAAACCACCCTGAGCGCAGATCCCAACCGTAAATTAATCGGGGATGATGAACATGGCTGGACAGACACATCGGTATTTAATTTTGAAGGGGGCTGTTACGCAAAAACCATTGACCTGAGTGAAGATAAAGAACCGGAAATTTTTCATGCCATACGCCCCGGTGCATTGGTTGAGAACATCGAATTTTTTCAGGGCAATCACCAGATAGATTTCAGCAGTAAAGCGATTACTGAAAATACACGTGTGAGTTATCCGTTAAATTTTATCAGTAATGCGATGGAACCAAGTATTGGTGGCCTGCCTAAAAATATTTTCTTTTTAACCTGCGATGCATACGGGGTATTGCCGCCGATAAGTAAATTAACGACGGGGCAGGCTATGTATCAATTCATCAGTGGCTATACGGCAAAAGTGGCGGGAACTGAGGCGGGCGTTACAGAACCCAAATCTACTTTCAGTGCTTGTTTTGGTGCCCCTTTTGTGCCCTTGCATCCCGGGAAATATGCGGAAATGCTGGGTAAAAAAATGAAGAAACATGCAGTAAATGTCTGGATGATTAATACCGGCTGGAGCGGTGGCCCTTACGGCATCGGCAACAGGATTAAATTAAGCTATACCCGGGCTATGATCACCGCGGCCCTGAAAGGTGAACTGGACAGGGCAGAATATGAGGCACACCCTGTTTTTGGGATGCTGATACCTGCCGCTTGCCCTGGTATTCCTACAGAAATTTTAAACCCACGCAGCACTTGGGCCGATACTGCTGCCTATGATGCGAAGTCAAAAGACCTCGCTATCCAATTCGTAAAGAATTTCGAAAAATACGCTTCAGGCGTAAAAGAAGAAATTCTTCAGGCCGCACCCAAAATCTAACTGCTCTTATTTGTTCCACCCTTCAAAACAGGTGGGGCGCAACTTGGTCTCTTCGATTGCTTTGTTTGTTACAGTTAACCCCATTTGTATAAGGTGGGGTTTTTTGTGTGGAGAAATATTGAATATTGAGCAAGGGATTTTGAATGTTGAAGTAAAATAGAACCCATTGTATGTGCGCACTTATCTCTACAATATCCATCCCCTTAAGAACCTTATATTGGCAAAACATAAAGACTGAACTACTGCGGATTAAAATCCACAGGTTCAGGTGGAAATCGGCTCGCGTCGATGATGTTTTTGCGAACCGTTTGAAAACGGTGGTTTTCTTTTTCTAAGCAATTTTTTCACAAACCCAAGTGAAAAAAAACAAAGAAAAATTCATCCGTCATCTGTTACCAATAAAAATAAATTCAAAGTTCCTTTAGGGACAAAATACGGGCAGCAATTAAACTATGAAAAAATAAATACAGTCCCGTCAGGGACAAAATATCGATAGCAATCAAATGATAAAAAAATAAATAGAGTCCCGTCAGGGACAAAATATCGGTAGCGATCAAATGATGAAAAAATAAATGCAGTCCCGTTAGGGACATATTATCATTATAGTGCTTTAAAAATATATCGCTCATCATAGTTAACCCCGGATTTTTCCAGGAACTTTTTGTACTCATCCAGAAAAGTGATTCTATTATGATGGGTCTCCTGATTTTGCACATAAGCAATTATTCTTGCAGCCTGGGATTTACTATAAGAAAATGCCCCATATCCCTCTTGCCATTCAAATTTTGCTTTTATAAAACTTTTTTCATTGATCCATTTTGAAGAGCTTCCTTTCATATCCTGCATCAGATCAGAAAGTGATTGGGCTGGTCGCATGCCAAAAAATACATGAAGATGGTCAGGCATCCCGTTTATAGCTAATAATTTATGGCCATGTGCCTGGATAATACCAGTTAAATATTTGTATAATTCGATTTTCCATTCTTTTTGAATTAATCCTGTTCTATTCTTAACTGCAAAGATTGTCTGGATATGGATTTGTGTGTAGGTATTTGACATAAACTGAAATTTATATTTCATCCCTGACGGGACTTTATTATATTATCATCCATTGCGTCTACCGATATATCTGTCCTTGACGGGACTTTATTAGCATGTCATGCGTTGCTTCTACCGATATATCTGTCCCTGACGGGACTTTGTTAGCATATCATGCATTGTATCTACCGATATATCTTTACTTGGCGGGACTTTACG
>JAYTOS010000373.1:0-3347 GCA_043747705.1 Bacteroidota bacterium | reverse complement strand
TCTTTATTCAGCCAATCGGCCTGTAATGAATTCTTCAGGTGGCCTGATTGGTATTCGGCTGCCGTTCTTACGTCTAGCAATTGCGGATGTTGTATATTGATACGGGTTTCAAAATCTTTAGCTAATAAAGAGCCCTCCTGCGCAATAATGTTATTGCCTGAAAGTAAACACAGCAAACAAACAAATCCGATAACTTTCTTCATATTCATCATTTTATATTATTCAAAATAAGTAACCGTTACTGTAAACTTAGCATCAGTAATTCCCAAAGTTGAAGCCGCAGAATTACTCATTCGCAACAATAAACCTTCGCCACCTTTGGTTTCCTGTAATGGGCCTAATACTTTTGCGCAGATACTTTTGTTATTGGGGGCAGTGATACGTACGATGGTTTCAGGGGCCACATCATTTATTAAAACATAATATTTTCGATCCGTCCATCCACTGATTGTTTTAAAAGTAGCGGCATCACCAGAATGAAATTGTTTGGCAAGTTCTTTTTCATGTCCCGAATAGGCACTGGCAAAATAACCTTCATCTCCTTCTTTGGGTATATAATCTGGTGTATCTTCTTTTTTAACAGGCTTACTGGCTTCCTTAATAACTATTGGTTTAACTGCAGGCATATCTTGCTTTTCATGTGCAACTTTAACAGGGGGCACTGATGTTGATATAGAGGGCTGTGTGCGAAGTCGTTCACTGGCATCGATGTCTTTGACTAATGTAGTAGTTGGTTTAGCCGGCAAGGGATCTGCCGCAGGCACTTTTATTTCTTTTGCAACCGCGGGTTCTACTTTATCAATATTTTTCTGAACAGTAGCAGGTGATTTCCCATTCATCATATAGCCCACAATAATCGTCTGCCCGTCTTTAACGATATCGGTCTTCAGGTTGTTCCATTCTTTTAGCGAAGTGATAGGCACTTTATTAGCCTGGCTGATGCGGTATAAATTATCCCCCTTTCTTATCACATGGTATAAAGGGGCATTGTTATCATCACCCTTCACTCTCAGAATATTATATTCCGTTACAGGAATTTTAAGCTTCTCGCCAATCTTCAATACCGAGCCGGCTGCTTGCCCGTTATAGGAAGTCAGTTTCTTAACGGATTGTCCAAAATGACTGCTGATCATTTGAAATGATTCGCCTTCGGTTACGGTATGCACTACATACAGGTTGGGGGATTTACCCATGATGACCAGTTTTTCCTGGGCAGTAACTGACAGGACAAAAAAACAGGCAATAAACCAACTTAATTTCTTCATTATATCGGGGTTACAATAACACAAATTTACTCTTTTAATATTCGCCATTCGGCAGGATAATAGTTATTGATGCGGTTGGGTAAAACTTTTATCCAGCCCAGCGGCAATCCACAATAGCGAACCAATGCCCAACCTTTCTTTGCATCCAATACCAATTCTTTCCTGCGAAGGTATTGCAGTGACTGCTCTTCAGTTACATCTATACCTGCCATTGCATCCAGTGGCAGTAGGCTTAATGCCAGTTCGTGGGATGGGATCACATCTTTTCCCTTGATGGCACCTATTTCAATACCTGCCTTTTTTATATACAGGCATTTGGCCAATACCTGCAGATCTACCAGCCATTGTTTTTTAATGGCCCGGATTGAATCTGATTGTTTGAATAATACATATTCCGCCGGCACAGCCATAAAATCCTTGATCTGCTGTATCTCTGTTTTTGATGGAAAGCTTAATGCCTGTTCCTTTAACCGTATTTTTTCCGCTACCGTCTTTTTTTGAAAAGCGGCGATAAAAAAACCTTCCCCTTTTATTTTATCGGGATAAAACCGGTAACCATACGCCGCTTTTTCGGGCGATTGGGTTTCAACAATACCCCAATCTTCAGGAACCATCAGCTGTTTACTTTGCATATCCATATCAGTCAACAGCCAATCTGCAATCGCTTCATCTTCCTGCTGCGAATAAGAGCAGGTGGCGTAAATAAGTATCCCGTCTTCTTTCAAAGCGGGTAATACATCCGCCAATATCCTTTGCTGACGCTGGCTGCAGAGCTGCACATTATCCTCACTCCATTCTGCAACCGTATGGGGGTCTTTTCTAAAAAGGCCGCTGCCACTACAGGGTGCATCAATCACCATCACATCAAAATAACCAGGCAAGGATTGAAAATGAGATGGATCATTATTGGTAACGATTACATGATCCTCCCCCCATTTCGTAATATTTTCAACCAATACCGAGGCCCTTGATTTGATCACTTCATTGGCTACGATTAATCCATTGGTAAAATAAGAAGCTAATAATGTACTCTTACCACCCGGTGCGGCACAGAGATCCAATACTTTTTTGTGTGTGTCGGCTCCAATCATTTCGCTTACGGCATGCCATAGAAACATACTGCTGGCTTCCTGCACATAATAAGCACCCGCATGAAACAATGGATCGAGGGTGAATGACGGTCGTTTAGAAAGATAAAAACCATGCGGGCACCAGGGAACCCCGTCCACAGACAATGAGTTATGCGCTGTGGGTTTGTGTGGATTTTTTCTGATAGAAGTCACCTGCCCGCCGGACATATGCACCTGTTCAAACCCCGCCCGATTAAACCCTTTTACTCCTTCGAGCGATTGTAATAATTGGTGAGGCAACGACATAGATCAAATATACTGTAGTCCGGGAAGAAGGGAGAATTAGTAACTGGTAATTAAGTATTAAAAAAAACCTGTAAAGTAACTCACCACTAATGTTTAATGACTGATGAAAATCATTTCTTCCCTTGTGCAAACAACCATTGCATCAGTTCAGGTTCGGCAAAAGCTTTGGTCCAGCTATTATGGTCCACACCCTGGTATTCGGAATAGCGTATAACAGCGCCCACTCTTTTTAATCGTTTATAATACTCTTGGGAGAAATTTACCGGTACTATCTCATCTTTATCTCCATGAAACAGCCAGAGTGATACTTTACCGGCAAATAATCTGGTGGTGGCAGGTTCGCCTGCACCAAAGATAGCCAACCCGGCTGTGAATGTTTCGGGGTACCGGGCTATCATGTCAAGTACGCCCATTCCGCCTTGTGAAAGCCCGGCTATATAAATACGGCTGGCATCAATTTTACAGCTTACCAGTAAGCTGTCTACCAGTTTCTTTACCATGGCTGTTATAGCAGTAGGTTCCTTTTTAAAAGGGAAATTCCAGTCTGTAGCCAATCCTGTTGTAAAATCTATTTTGTTTTCAAAATAAGCCCATAGGTCTTCATTGGGGCATTGCGGAAAAAGAATATAGGATAGATAATTTTTTCGGATCGAATCCCTTAAAAAAAAATCGTCCGCCAATAATCAGCTGCAGTTCATTATCATTC